>SKJO01000503.1 GCA_007121975.1 Nitriliruptoraceae bacterium
CCGTACATCCGGCCGACCCCGGACCCCTGGGGGTGAGGTCAGGGTCGGGCCAGGGTCGTCCCCGATGGTCGTGCCCGGCGCGCGTCGTCATGATGGGACTCGACACCCCGCCCTGCCGGCGGAACCCCCCGGAGGACCACGATGACCGCCCCGTACCCCCCAGCTCCCGCGCCCACCCGTCCGCCGCTGCGCCGTCCCCGACAGGGACGGGTGCTGGCCGGCGTCGGGGCCGGGCTCGCCGACCACCTCGGCGTCGACGTCGCGATCGTGCGTGTGCTGATCGTGGTCGTGACCATCGTCACCCAGGGCCTCGGGCTGCTGGCCTACGTGCTCGGGGCGGTGTTCATCCCGGCCGAGACCGACGCCGCCGCCGCTGGCGCTGCCGCTGACGCCTCGACGCCGGCGCCGAGCAGCGAACAGCCTCCCCGCAGCGGGATGTTCTGGGTCGGGATCGCCCTGCTGGTGGTCGGCGTGCTGGCCCTGATCAACGGGCCGCTTGCGTCCTTCGGGTTGAGTTTCGGCCTGGGCCGTGGGGTGCTCGGTCCGCTGGTGCTGATCGGGTTCGGCCTCGCCCTGTGGGTCGCCGGAGACCGTTCGCGCCCGGCAGCCACGGCGCCGCCCGCCGCCGCCTCGTCCCCGCCCTTCCCGCCGTCCCCGCCCGCTTCACCGTCTACCCCCCCTCCCGCGGCCGTGGCCGCACGTCAGGAGATCTCGATGCCCGCCGACCCCCCCCTCCCCCCAGGTTCCGACCCCGGCCCTGGTGCCGACCTCGGCCCTGGTGCCGACCCCGGCCCTGGTGCCGACCCCGGCCCCCGCGTTGGTGCGAGCGGCGCCTGGTCGCCGCAACCGACCGGCGATCCCGTCCCGGGTGGCCTACCCCCGCAGACCCCGGCGCAGGCCGGCGCTGGACAGCCGACTCCGGGACAGCCCACCCCCGGACAGCCTGCCGCCCAGCCTCCCGCCCAGCCCCCGGTGTGGACGCCGCCGCCGGTGCCCGGGCGCGGATCGCCCGAACCCGAGGCCTGGGAGCCGCCCCCGGCCCCCGAACGTCAGCGTTCACCGCTCGGGCAGATCACGATCGGTGTGGCGCTGCTGACCGCCGGGGTGGTGTGGCTGCTGACGGTCACCGGCGTGCTCGCCGCCGACGTCGGACATGTCCTCGCCGCGTCGCTGCTGGTGATCGGTCTCGGGCTGCTGATCGGCAGCGTGCTCGGCCGGGCCCGGTGGCTGATCGTGGTGGGGCTGATCCTGCTCCCGCTGGTGCTGGCCAGCACGGCGATCCGCTCGTTCGACCTGGTCGACGTTCCCGTCCGCGGCGGCTTCGGCGAGCGCATCCTCGCGCCGGAGCAGGTCGAGGACCTGCCCGCCCGCATCGAGCTGGCAGCCGGGACCGTCGAGGTCGACCTGACCGGCATCCGCGACGCCGAGGGCACCGTGCCCCTCGAGATCCGGGTCGGTGCCGGCGAGATCGACGTGACCGTCCCCGAAGGTGCCGGGCTCGAGGTCCGGGCCGGGGTGCAGGTCGGGGTCATGGACCTGCTCGGCAGCAGCACCGAGGGCTTCCCGGGGGTGCTCGAGCTCGGTACCGACCTCGGGGCGGCACAGCCCGCCGACCCCGGAGCCCCCACCTACGTGCTCGACCTGCGCATCGGCGCGGGTGACCTGTCGGTGTCCCGTGGGCCCGCGGCCCCGGATCCCGACGCCGACCTCGACCTCGACCTCGACGTCGAGGAGGAGGCCGCCATCGACCTGCTGCTCGACCGCGCCGCCTGAACCGTCCTGCGACCTTCGGAGCCATGACCATGAGAACCCACCGTTTCGACCCCGCCTCCTTCGCCTTCGGCGTGCTCTTCGTCGCGATCGCCGTGGTCGGGCTCACCGACCCCGCCCTGCTCGCCATCGAGGACCTGCGCTGGCTCGGCCCCGCCGTGCTCGTGGTGCTCGGGCTGGCCCTGCTGCTCAGCGCCGGCCGACGTGACCGGGGCCGGGAGTCGGTGGCCGCGGCTGCGGTACCCGACACCACCGCTGCCGACGACCGCGACCCGGCGTCGGACCACGCGGCCGTGCCGGCCGCCGACACCGACCCGGGCGACGACCCGCGCTGAGCTCTGCGCGGACTCCCGCGCCGATCCATCCCCCCCGACGCGCCGCGACGCCACCGTGCCTCGCGGCGCGTAGGGTTGTGAACGGGCACCTGCGGCCGACCGGCGAGGAGGCGTCATGCGCATGCTCATGCGGCTGGCGGCCCTGCTGCTGCTCGTCATCCTCGCCGTCACCTTCGTCGACCGGCTCGTGCCCGACCCGCCGCTGGTCGGGAGGCTGCTCGCGGTACCGGCCGACACCGTCGGTGCGACCGACGCGGCCGATCCGGCAGCTGGCGACCCGGTGCGTATCGGGGACGTCGAGGTTGCGCTGATCGGTGGGGATGCGCGCACCTGGCACCTCGAAGCCCGTCCTGTCGACGACCCGGACCGGGTGGTCTTCGCGACCGTGCCGGGCACCGCGTTCGTGTCGGCGGCCGGCACCCGTACGCAGGTCGAGGTCACCCAGGGCCACGTCACCTTCGACGAGCAGGTCGTGCGCCGACTGCCCGACCAGACCATCGACCGGGTCCGCC
>SKJO01000015.1 GCA_007121975.1 Nitriliruptoraceae bacterium
CTGCCCGTCCTGCACGATCAGGAACGCCACCGTGCCCGTCTCGTCGAGCAACCCCTCAGGATCAGGCACCGCCCAAACCTCGCCGAGATCCAGCGGCTCGCCGGCCGGCAGCTCCCACACCTGCGCACCGGCGGGGATCGTGCGGGACGGGAAGCGATCGATGTCGCCGGTGTCGGCCTCCAGCCAGACGATCGCACGCGACGCCCCGTACCGGTCGACGGTCGCCCAGGCGGCCCCGTACACCACGAGCAGCACCAGCCCGACAGCCAGCGCTGCTCGCCCGAGCCCTCGCACCGTCCACCTCCGACCCGGGCAGTATCGATCATGGTCGACGGTCCGTCGAACCCGGGCCGCCAGCCCGCTGCCGTGACCAGGCACCGACCCTGATCCAGCGCCTGCGTCACCGCCTTCGGTGCACGCGAGCGGTCCGACCGGCGGCTGCCGGGCGACCCCTGACCCCACGCGACTAGCGTGCAGCGCGACTCGCCCCCCGATCGGTGTTCCGGTGTCACGCCAACGACGACGCTCCACCCGCGGACCTCGCAGCTTCGCGCCTCCACCCGGCACCGCTGGAGGTGGACCGGCCGACCTGCCACCCGCCGATGACGACCCCGACCTGCTCGTCGACGTGCGAGGCACGCTGCGCGAGTCGCATCCGCTGTCGTTGCTGATGCTGACCAGCACGCTGCTGGCCGCCACCGATCCTCGCGAGGCCGACCCCCTGGCGGCCGCCCGCGGCGAGCCCGAAGCCGCCCCCGATCGCGGCCAGCTGATCACCTCGCTCCTCGAGGTCCGCCGTGCGGAGACCTCGGCGCTGCTCACGGCGTTGGCCGCCCTGATCGACGACGAGCAAACCGCCCGACGGATCACGCGCGAGCTGGCGGACCGACCGCACAAGCCGCCGAGGTGGCTGCGGCGGCTGACCCCGGTGCGGGTCAAGCGTGCCGTCGAGATGGGCCACGTCCTCGGTGACGGCGACAACCTGCTGCTGGACGTCGTCACCGGCAGCGATCACCACCTGGCGGTGGCGGCCTACATCGACCACAACCTGGGCACGGTGGTCAAGGACGCGTTCGTCGTGCCCGAGCCGCTGTCCACGCTGCTCGACCGGTTCGCCGAGCTGACCGAGAACGAGCCCGACACCAGGTTGACCGAGCTCGACCTCGCCGATGCGCGCGCCAAGCTCACCGAGGCGATCGACCTCGGAGCGATCACCACCCCGCCCTTCGAGACCGATACCTGGCCCGCCAGCCGACCACTCGTCGAATGGGTCCTGCGCCAGCTGCCGGAGGGCGGGACGGGCTACGTGCGGCCTGAGTGGTCCGAGGAGGACCGCGCCGCGCTCGTCGCCCGATTCCTCGACTCGGGATTCCTCGAGGTCGACGACGACGAGGCCGCCGAGGATCTCGCCCACGTGTTCATCTGGTTTGCCGCCGACTACGGACCGGGCGATCCGCTGCGGTGGAGTCCGGTCTCCGTGGAGCTGCTGCTCAACGACTTCCTGCACCGCAAGGTCATCCTGCCGCACGAAACCATGCGGCTGGGACCCGAGGTGCTGCGCTGCTTCGTGCGCTTCGCCCACGCCGAGCGAGGCATCCGCAGCCAGCTGACCCAGGACACGCTGGCCGCGCTCGACCGCGACGCCGGCCGCTACCTGCAGCTGATCGACACCGCTGACCGCGACCCGGACCGTGACCTCGAAGATCTGGTGCGGATGCTGTCCGGCGAGCTGGCGGGGGAAGCCGGGGGCGTCCTGCTCGACGAGGACGGTGAGCCGCTCACTCGCGAGGCCCTCCTTCTTCAGCCCCTGGTGCGCGCCGTCGGGGGCGAGCAGGCCCTGGAGTCGCTCACGACCGAGCCGCTGCCCGACGAGCCCCTGGACCTGTCGCGCGTGCCCGAGGACGTTCGCGAGCGGGTCGAACGCACCGCTGCACGGGTCGACGCCTGCTGCGCGGAGCTGCTCGACGTCGAGCACCGCACCGCCGGCCGACGCCTGCTGTCCGACGTCGCGGCCGGCGACCCCACGATCTTCCGCCGCCGCAGCCGCGACGACACGGCGGCCGCCGCGATCGCGTGGCTCGTCGGCCGGGCCAACGACTCGGTCGGCACCCCGCAGAGCGGACTGACGGCCAAGGCGCTGCTGGCCTGGTTCGGGGCCTCCGGCAGCATCTCGCAACGGGCCGCCCCGATGCTGCGCGCGATCGGTGCACCCGAAGGCACCAGCACCACCATCGAGCTGGGAAGCCCGAGGTACCTCGTGGCGTCCAAGCGCGAGCAGCTCGCCGAGCGGCGCGAACGGTGGCGGTGAAGCACTCCGAGGCTCCCCCTCGGATCGCCGACGTGGAGGTGCACTCGCGCCGACTCAGTCGCCGGCGCGAAGCACGAGCGCGGCCCGTGCGATGGCGACGCCCCCTGCGAACGTCATGATCAGACCGATGCCGGGCAGCCAGCCCCCTAGTCCCACCCGTCCGATCAGGTGCACGACCTGCCACAGCGGCAGGGCGATCGCGATCGCCGCGATGCCCACGGCGTGCAGGAGCACCAGGCGCCGGCTGCGCATCAGGGAGGCGCCGATCCCGATCACCCCGGCGAACACGGTCC
>SKJO01000094.1 GCA_007121975.1 Nitriliruptoraceae bacterium
CGCGACCTGATGGAGGCCCAGAAGGACAAGCTGATCTCCGGGGGCGTGGCCGCCGGCTACGACCGGGCGTTCATGACCAACCTGTGGGGCCTGATCGAGAAGTTCGCGGAGTACGGCTTCAACAAGTCGCACACCGTGGCCTACGGCGTGGTCAGCTACCAGACCGCCTACCTCAAGGCGCACTACCCGGTCGAGTACATGGCCGCGCTGCTCACCAGCGTCAAGAACCACAAGGACAACAAGCCGCTGTACCTCAACGAATGCCGTCGGATGGGCATCCCGGTGCTGCCGCCCGACATCAACGAGTCCGGCGCGGACTTCACCCCACGCGGCGAGCGGGTCCTGTTCGGCCTCACCGCGGTGCGCGGGGTCGGCGAGGGCGTGGTCGAGCACATCGTGGCCGCCCGCCGGGCCGAGGGCCGCTTCACCGACTTCCGCGACTTCTGCGCCAAGGTCGACGCCAGCGTGCTCAACAAGCGCAGCCTCGAGAACCTCATCCTGGCCGGGGCGTTCGCCCCGCTCGGCCATGCGCGCAAGGCGCTGCTGGCCGCCTACGAACCGATCGTGGATGCCGCGCTCACCCGCAAGCGGGCCGAGGCGGCCGGGCAGTTCTCGCTGTTCGACGGACTGGAGGACGGCGGACAGCCCGCGGTGGTCGATGACGGCGTCGGCGAGCTCGGCACCGAGGAGTACGCCAAGTCGCAGCTGCTCAAGCACGAGCGGGAGATGCTGGGGCTGTACGTGTCGGACCACCCGTTGTTCGGCATCGAGCGCGTGCTCGAGGACTACACCAACACCAGCTGCGCGGACCTGCGCGAAGGGGGCGACGGCGACACCGTCACGGTCGCCGGGGTGCTCACCGGGCTCGGCAAGCGCTTCACCAAGAAGGGCGACACCTACCTGGTGGCCACCCTCGAGGACCTCACGGGTGCGGTCGAGGTTGTGTTCTGGCCCGCGACCTACCGGGCGGCCTTCGAGGTGCTGATCGAGGATGCGGTGCTGGTGATCACCGGCCGGCTCGAGGTCCGCGACCAGTCGGTCAAGCTCACCGCCAACAAGGTCGCTGAGCCCGACCTGTCCGAGGCGCTCGGAGCACCGGTGGTGATCCGCTTCGCCTCAGAGCAGTGCACCGCGCCCGCCGTCGCCCGGCTGCGCGAGGTCCTCGGCCACCATCCGGGGGCGGTTCCCGTCCATCTGCGCGTGGCCACCACGCAGGGAACGACGCGGATCTACGAGGTCGGCGCCGAGCTGCGGGTGCAGCGCCGGGCCGGGCTGTTCGGCGAGCTCAAGGCTGCCTTCGGCCCCGAGGTGGTCGACGACCGGCAGGGCGAGCGCAGCTTCGGTGACGAGGCCGGATCGGATGCGCCGCGCTGGCGCCGGGCCGGCTGAGCCGAACATCCCGCGCGGACTAGGCTGACCGACGTGGCCGGGCCCCGGTCGACCCAGCAGCGCTGCAGCCAGGAGGGGGAGGGCAGCGGATCCCCGCACCAGCGACCGAGGACGCCGCAGCGCGTGCGTCGGCGTCCTGCTGCTCGGGATGCCGGCCTCCCTGGTGCTGCTGCGGCTCGAGGGCCTTGACGCGCTGTGGCTGCGCTTCGTGATCGTGGTCGCGAGCACGGTGGCGTTCGGTCTGGGTGTGCTCGTCAACCGGCCGCGCGTCCCACGGCCGTTCCTGATCGTGCTGGCGGGGCTCGTGCTGGTGGCCTCAGGCGACGTGGCCGTGCTGGTGGCCACCCGCGCCGGGGGCGGGGGGGTGAACCTGCCGCTGGACAGCTGGCTCACCGCCGCCGGCGCGGTGCTGTGGCTGGTCGGCGCGGTCGACGCCACCCGCCTGGTGCGGGGGCTGGACCTGGGGGCGACGCTGGATGCGCTCGCGGTCGCCCTGGCCGGTGGCATCGTGCTGTGGCAGACGCTGGTGGTGCCCGGGGCGGCGCCCGGCTGGGCCGGCGGGGGCGTGGAGATCGCCGGGTCCCTGCAGGTGCTGGCGGTCGTGGCGGTGCTGGCGCTGGTGATCCGCACCGCGGCCGTGCTGCCCGCCGGCTCGCGCGCCTCGGCGGTGCTGCTGTCGTTGGCCGTGACCCTCGGGCTGGCCGGGTTCCTGATCGGCGCAGCCCGCGAGTCCGCCGACCTGGCCACGCAGTACACGGGGTGGCGGGCGGTGACCGGGGCCGGCGGCAACGTGCTCGTGGCCGCCGCCGCCCTGCACCCCTCGATGCGGGCACTGACCGTGCGCATCGAGCTGCCGCCCGACCAGCTCACCCTCGGGCGGCTGCTGGGCTACGGCCTGGCGCTGCTGGCCCCGGTCGCGGTGCTGCTCAACGCCTCGGCCCGCGGGCAGCCCATCGCCTGGGTCACGCTGATCATCGGGTGGTCGGCCCTGGTCCCCACCACCATCGCCCGCATCCAGCTGCTCGCACGCGAGCGGGCCCGGGCCCTGGAGCGGGCCACCACCAGCGAGGAGCAGCTGGCGGCGCTGCTCGCCCACACCGGCGATGTCCTGCTGCTGGTGGCCACCCCGTCGCCCGGGGAACGCCGCAACCTGTATGCCAGCCCCGCACTGCGCAGCCGGCTCGGCTTCGATCCCGACCGGCTGCTCGGCAACGACCCGATCAGCCTGGTCGCCGAGGAGGACCGGGTGGCGTTCGCGGCGCTCTTCGACGGCGACGACGAGCTTCCCCGCGCCGCGGATGTGCGCCTGCGCGACGCCGACGGGCGGCCCCGCTGGTTCGACGCGGTGGTGGACCTCGGCCCGCTGCGTCCCGAGGTCGGTCCCACGCTGGTGGTCACGCTGCGCGACGTCACCGACCGCAAGCGGGCCGAGCTCGCCTGGGTCGAGGCGGCGCTGCGCGACCCGTTGACCAACCTGCCCAACCGCCGCGGGGTGGAGCAGCACGTCGACGACGCCTTCGGCACCGGCCCCACCGTGCGCCCCAGTATGGGCGTGCTGCTGTGCGACCTCGATGGCTTCAAGCCGATCAACGACCGCCACGGCCATGCGGCCGGCGACCAGCTGCTGATGCACCTCGGTCGCCGCCTGCAGCGCATCACCCGGGACGGGGACGTCGTCGGTCGGCTCGGTGGGGACGAGTTCGTCGTGGTGTGCATCGAGACCATCGATCGCGCGGCGCTCGAGCAGGTCGCCGAGCGGGTCCTTGGCACCGTGCGTGAGCCGATCGTGGTCGACGGGGTGGCGGTGAGGGTGGGCATGAGCATCGGGGTGGCCGCCGCCGAGGGGCAGTCGCTGCACCTGCTGCTGCGGGAGGCCGACGCGGCGCTGTACCGCGCCAAGGCCGCCGGGCGCGGCGTGGTGATGTGGACCGAGGGCCTGACGGTGCAGCCCTGATCTGCCCGGCACGGGTCGCTGCGCCCGCATCGCTACCCTCGCTGGGCCCTCCCTGCCCGACGTGTCCAAGGCCATCGCATGCCTCGACTGACCGTGCTCGACCTGCGCGGGGACCGCTCGGATCCTCGCGACCGCATGCCCCGCCCGCGCGTTGACCTCGCGGCGGCCCGCGATGGCGTGGAGGCGAGCCTGGCGGCGGTGCGGCAGCGCGGTGATGCCGCGTTGCGCGAGCTCACCGCCCGCTTCGACGGGGTCGAGTTCACGCAGCACGATGCGCTCGTCGTCCCCGACGAGATCCTCGACGAGTCGCTGGACCGGCTCGCGCCCGACCTGCGTGCCGCGCTCGAGCGGGCCGCCGACCAGGTGCGCTGGTTCCACGAGCGGGCCCGTCCGCGCGACTGGGAGGACGAACGTGACGGGGCCCGTATGGGCGTGTGGCACCGTCCCGTACAGCGCGCCGGGGTGTACGTCCCGGGCGGCAAGGCGGTGTACCCCTCGACCGTGATCATGACCGCGGTGCCGGCCCGGGTCGCCGGCGTGGACGAGCTGGTGCTGTGCACCCCACCGACCGGGACCGGGTTCGACGGCGTCCCCGACGGCTGGCCCAACCGCACGATCCTGGCCGCCGCCCGGCTGCTCGGCGTGGACCGCGTCGTGCGCGTCGGCGGGGCGCAGGCGGTGGCCGCCATGGCCTACGGGACCGCCAGCGTGCCGGCCTGCGACCTGGTCGTGGGCCCCGGAAACCTCTACGTGTCGCTCGCCAAGCAGCAGCTGGCCGCCGAGGGGCGCATCGGCACCGACGGCTACGCCGGCCCGACCGAGGTGGCGGTGGTGGCCGACGACACCGCCGATGCCCGCGTGGTCGCGGCGGATCTGGTCGCCCAGGCCGAGCACGACGAGCTGGCCACCGCCCTGCTGATCACCCCGGACGCCGAGCTCGCCGCAGCGGTCGAGGTCGCGCTCGAGACCGAGGTCGCCGCCACCCGCCACCGCACCCGGGTCGAGGCCTCGCTCGCCGGGCAGGGAACCGTCGCGCTGGTCGACGACCTCGACCACGCCGTGGAGGTCGCCGAGGCCTTCGCCGCCGAGCACCTCGAGGTCCACACCCGGCAGGCACGAGCGGTGGCCGAGCGCATCCGCTACGCCGGCACCACCTTCATCGGGCAGCCGACCCCGGTCAGCCTGGGCGACTACGCGGCCGGCCCCAACCACACCCTGCCGACCTCGGGGACCGCCCGGTTCGCCGGGGGACTGACCACCTCGTCGTTCCTGGTCCCGGTCAACTTCGTCGAGTACGACGACGCCGCCCTGCGCGACCTGGCCGACAGCGTGCAGGCCCTGGCCACCGCAGAGGACCTGCCGGCGCACTGGCGGGCGGTCGAGGTCCGGCTCGAGTCCGACCGGTGAGCGCCTCGTCCGCCGGCGCCGAGCGCGTCGCCGTCCGCGACGGCCTCGCGGGGGTCACGCCCTACGGCGCCCCCCAGCTCGAGGTCCCGGTCCGGCTCAACACCAACGAGACCGCCGAGCCGCCCCCACCCGGCTACCTCGAGGCCGTGGCCGCGCGCATCACCGGGCTCGGACTCAACCGCTACCCCGACCGCGAGCACCACGCGCTGCGTGACGCGCTGGCGGCCAGGACCTCACGTCGCCGCGCCGAGGTGTGGGCGGCCAACGGCTCCAACGAGATCCTGCTGCAGCTGCTGCAGGCCTACGGCGGGCCGGGCCGCACCGCGCTGACCGTACGTCCCGGCTACTCCATGTACCCGGAGCTCGCGCGCACCACGCTCACCGATCTCGTCGAGGTCGACCTCGACGAGCAGTTTCAGCTGTCCCCGGCGCGGGCTGCGGGAGCCGTCGCCGAGCACGACCCGGATCTGGTGGTGGTGTCCTCACCCAACAACCCGGCCGGCACGCTCGTGGCGCACGCGGCGATCCGCGCGCTGCACGACGGCTCGCGCGCCCTGGTGGTGGTCGACGAGGCCTACATCGAGTTCGCCGGGTCCGAGGCGTCGGTGGCCGGGCTGCTCGACGAGCTGCCGCGGCTGGTCGTGGTACGCACCTTCTCCAAGGCGTTCCGGCTCGCGGGACTGCGGCTGGGCTACCTGCTGGCGGCCCCGTGGGTGGTCGACGACGTGCAGCGGGTGCGCCTGCCCTACCACCTCGACGCCCTGACCCAGGTCGCCGGGCTGGTCGCGCTCGAGCAGGAGGCGGCGTTCCTCGAGCACCGGGCGGGGGTCGCGGCCGAACGCGACCGGGTGGCCACCGCCCTGCGCGAGCATGCGGGCGTCGAGGTGTTCGACTCCGCCGCGAACTTCCTGCTGGTGCGCACCGAGGTGGCGGGACTGTTCCAGCGGCTGCTCGATCACGGGGTGCTGGTGCGCGACTTCTCCACCCGCCCGCGGCTGCACGGCTGCGTGCGCATCACCATCGGTACCGCCGCCGAGAACGACGCGATGCTGGCTGCCATCGCCCAGGTGCTGGCCAGCTGCGAGCCAGCCGACGACCCCGATCCACGAGAGGACCTGCGATGAGCCGTGTCGGCCACATCACCCGTGCCACCCGCGAGACCCGCATCGAGGTCCGCGTCGACCTCGACGGGACGGGGACCAGCCAGGTTGCCACCGGCGTGCCGTTCTTCGATCACATGCTCGACCAGCTCGGTCGCCACGGCCGGCTCGACCTCACCGTGCAGGCGGACGGGGACCTCGAGATCGACGCCCACCACACCGTCGAGGACGTCGGCATCGCACTCGGGCAGGCGCTGGCCGAGGCCTGGGGGCAGCGCACCGGCGTGGAGCGGTTCGGGGACGCCACCGTGCCCATCGACGAGGCGCTGACCCGGGTGGCGATCGACCTCTCGGGCCGGCCCTACCTCGTGTGGGACTGCACGGTGCCCATCGAGGTGATCGGGACCACCTTCGAGACCTCGCTGGTGAAGCACTTCTTCGAGGCCGTGGTCGCCAACGCCCGCATCACCCTGCACGTGCACAACCTGTCGGGCGACAACACCCACCACACCTTCGAGTCGGTGTTCAAGGCGGTGGCCGTCGCACTGCGCCGAGCGGTTGCGGTGACCGGTGCCGGGACACCCTCCACCAAGGGCGTGCTGCAGTGAGCGCCGCGCCCACCGCGGCCATCCTGGACTACGACGCCGGCAACGTGCGCTCGGCCAAACGGGGGCTGGACGCGGCCGGAGCGCGGGCCGTGATCACCGACGACCCGGGGGTGGCCGCGCGCAGCGACGTGCTCGTCGTGCCCGGCGTCGGCCACTTCAGCACCTGCCTGGCGCAGCTGCGGCGCTCGGGGCTCGAGCAGGTCGTGTCGGCCTTCATCGCCGAACAGCGGCCCGTGTTCGGCATCTGTGTGGGCATGCAGCTGCTCTACGAGCGTTCCGAGGAGGGCGACGAGCCCGGCCTCGGGCTGCTGCCCGGAGTCGTGCAGCGCTTCCCCGCCGAGGCGGTCGTGCCCCACATGGGCTGGGACCTGGTGCACCCCGCCGCCGGGCGCGACGAGGATCCCCTGCTGGCCGGCGTCGCGGGCCAGCGGCTGTACTTCGTGCACTCGTACTACGCCGTGCCCCTCGCCGACGCCCACGTGGTCGGCCGCTGCGCCTACGGCGGCGTGGACTTCCCCTGCCTCGTGCGCGAGGGCAGCGTGGTCGGCACCCAGTTCCACCCCGAGAAGTCGGGTCCGGTCGGCCAGCAGCTGCTGCGCAACTGGATCGCGGGGCTGTAGCGCCCGAGCGCTACACCCCGTGGGTGATCGCGAGCCCGGTCACCGCGTCGAACACGTGCACGTCGGCGGGCTCCAGCGCCAGCTTCACCGCCGTACCTACCGCCACGCCCGGGGTGGGAACGACCGCGCTCAGCGTGTGCTGGCCGTCGTCCACGTGCAGTTCGACCGACGGTCCGAGGAAGGCGCGGTGGCGCACCGTGCCGTGGATCACCCCGGCACCTCCTTCGTCGGTCAGGGTCAGGTCGGTGGGCCGGATGCCAACCATGATCCGCGTCCCGACGTGGGCGGTCAGCGCCGGCTCCCAGGTCGGGATGCGCAGGTCGTCGGCCGCCACCTCGACCCGGCCGCTGACGCGCTGGATGCGGCCCTCGATGAGGTTCATCGGGGGATCGCCGACCGCGCCGGCCACCACCACGTCCGCGGGTCGTCGGTGCATCTCACCGGCGGTGTCGACCTGCAGCAGTGCGCCGCGGTCGAGCACCGCGATGCGGTGGGCCATGCCCATCGCGATGCGCTGGTCGTTGGTGGCGACCACCAGCGTCAGGCCGTAGCCCTCCTGCAGCCCGACCAGTTCGCGCAGCAGCGTCGCGCGCCGCGGGGCGTCGATCCGGGCGAACGGTTCGTCCACCAGCACCGCGTGCTGGCCGGGGCGCACCAGGGTTCGTGCCAGCGCGACCTCGTGCCGCTCACCCTGGGCGAGCGTGCCGGGCCGCCTCGACAGCAGGTCGGTGAGCGAGAAGGCGCGGGCCTCGGCCTCGACCCGCTCGTCGATCTGTGCCCGGGGGGTCCGGCGGATCCGCAGGGAGAATCCGAGGTTGTCGCGCACGTCGAGGTGCGGCTGGAGGCTGCCGTCCTGGGTCACCATCGAC
The DNA here is from genome assembly GCA_007121975.1 of Nitriliruptoraceae bacterium. Lineage (GTDB taxonomy): Bacteria > Actinomycetota > Nitriliruptoria > Nitriliruptorales > Nitriliruptoraceae > SKJO01. The sequence goes on from SKJO01000094.1 coordinate 7,948, forward strand.
AGGTCGCGTTCCCGCGGCGGGGCGTGGGTGACGTCGCGGCCGTCGATGCGGATCCGGCCGTGGTCGACGTCCTGGACCCCGGCGATCACCCGCAGCAGTGAGGTCTTGCCCGACCCGCTGGCCCCGAGCAGCACCAGCCGCTCACGGTCGGCGATGGCCAGGCTGACCCCGCGAACCAGCACCTGGCCCCCGCGGGAGGCGGTGATGTCCTCGAGTTCGATGCTGGCCACCCTGCCAGTGTGACCTACCCGGTCCCGGGCCGCCAGACGCCGGGCGGCGTCAGACCGGGCCGACCGGGCCTACGCTGGGCGGCCGCGGCGGGCAACGTCGTGTCCGTGCGTCCCCCCAAGCATCCGTTCCAGGAGCCCAGCGTGCTCACCCTGTACCCCGCCGTCGACCTCAAGGACGGCCGCGCCGTGCGGCTCACCCAGGGCCGTGCCGAGGACGAGACCGTCTACGACGTCGACCCGGTCGCGGCCGCCGGCCGCTTCGCGGATGCCGGCGCCGAGTGGTTGCACGTGGTCGACCTCGATGCCGCCTTCACCGGCGAGCCGCGCAACCGTCACCTGATCGCGGCGATCGTGGAGGCGACCGGCTGCCGGGTGCAGGCCTCCGGCGGGGTCCGCACGCTCGCTGACGTCGAGGCATCCTTGGGGTACGGCGCCGAGCGGGTGGTCATCGGCACCATGGCGCTCAGCGACCCGGGCTTCGTGGCCACCGTGCTCGACCGCGTCGGGCCGCGCATCGCCGTGGGCCTCGACGTGCGCGGCACCACCCTGCAGGCCCGCGGCTGGACCGAGGAGGCCGGCGAGCTGTTCGAGACCCTCGCGGTGCTCAGCGAACTCGGCGTGCCACGGTTCGTGGTCACCGACGTCGCCCGGGACGGCATGCTGCAGGGACCCAACGCGGACCTGCTGCACCAGGTCGCCGAGGCCACCCCGGCGCACGTCACCGCCTCGGGCGGCGTGGCCAGCCTCGAGGACCTCGCGCTGCTCGCCGGCTGCCACGAGCAGGTCGATGCGGTCATCGTGGGCAAGGCCCTGTACGCCGGGGCGTTCACCGCCGAGCAGGCGCTGGCCGCCTGCGCCGCTCCGAGCGGGGGGCCGAGCGCATGAGGGTCCCCGAGGTGGCACCCGTCGAGGCTGGCCCGGGGCTGGCCGCCCGGGTGATCCCGTGCCTGGACGTCACCGAGGGCCGGGTCGTCAAGGGCGTGAACTTCGTCGGGCTGCGCGATGCCGGCGACCCGGTCGAGCTGGCCCGCCGCTACGACCTCGAGGGGGCCGACGAGCTGGTCTTCCTCGACATCACCGCCTCGAGCGATGCACGCGCGATCCTGCGGGAGGTCGTCGAGCGCACCGCCGAGGAGGTGTCGATCCCGTTCGCGGTCGGCGGCGGGATGCGCTCGGTGACCGATGCGCGCGCGATGCTGCACGCCGGGGCCGACAAGATCGCGTTCAACACCGCGGCCGTGCAGCGCCCGGCGCTGCTGGCCGAGACCGCCGAGGCCGTGGGGTCGCAGTCGGTGGTGGTGGCCGTCGACGCCCGACGACGGGTGCACGACGATCCCGCCGCCGGCTGGCAGGTCTACGTGCACGGTGGACGCACCCCGACCGAGCACGACGCGCTGGCATGGTGCGCGAGGGCGGTCGAGCTCGGTGCCGGCGAGATCCTGCTGACCTCGATGGACCGCGACGGCACCAAGCAGGGCTTCGACCTCGAGCTGCTGCGTGCGGTCACCGACCGGGTGCGGGTGCCGGTGATCGCCTCGGGCGGGGCCGGGACCGCCGAGCACCTCGCCCAGGGCGTGCTCGAGGGGCACGCCTCGGCGGTGCTGGCCGCGTCGATCTTCCACTTCGGCGAGCTGAGCATCGCCGAGGTCAAGCACGAGATGGCCGCCCGTGGGGTGGTGGTGCGTGCGCCGCTGGATCAGGCCGGGGTCGGCTCGGCGAGCAGCGCCTGACGCACCGCGTCCGCCACCTCGTCGCGTGAGCGGGCCGGGACCTGGTCCAGGCCGCAGTCCGGACAGCGGGTGGCCGGGATGTCGAGGTGCACGGTGAGCACCCCCAGCGGGGAGGCGTCGGCCACCGACACCGTGCGGGTCGTGCGGCGCACCGGCATGC
>SKJO01000101.1 GCA_007121975.1 Nitriliruptoraceae bacterium
GAAGCTCTCGTACGTCGCCGGGCTGCAGAAGCCCGTCGGCTGCGTGTGACCAGGAGACCTCGACATGTCCGCAACTGAAGCGATGTCCGCACCGATCCCGTCGTTCGATGATGACGACGACGGCGATCGCAAGCTGGTCCTGATCTGCTCCAAGGGGTCGCTCGACATGGCCTACCCGGGCCTGGTGCTGGCCAACGCCGCACTGGGGGAGGGGATCGAGACCCACCTGTTCTTCACCTTCTGGGGCTTCGACATCATCACCAAGAAGACGATGGGATCGCTGAAGTTCTCGCCGGTGGGCAACCCCGCCACCCACATGCCCCCGATGCTGATGGGCCTGCCGGGGATGACCTCGTTCGCGACTCACATGATGAAGAAGCAGATCGAGGGGCTCGACATCCCCGAGGTGCCAGAGTTCCTCGACCTGATCACCGGCGCCGGCGGTCACCTGTGGGCGTGTCGGATGAGCGCGGACATGATGCACCTGACCAAGGACGACCTCTACGAGGGCGTGGAGGACATCATCAACGCTTCGGACTTCATGGAGATCTCTGCCGGCGCGCAGACGATCTTCATCTGACCGACCGCGGGGGTGCGCCGAGCCCTCACCCGACGGCGTCCGGGTCGGTCCACACCACCCGGACCCGTCCCGTGGTCCACCGCAGGATCGCGGTCTGCTCGTAGCGTCGGGCGAGGTCCAGGACCGTGTCGGTGTCCGCGTCGAGCACGGCGAAGCTCTCCTCGCTCCAGGAGTTGTCGGGGGAGCGGGTGACCGCGTCGACGACCCGCAGGCCGGCACGGGTCAGGTCGTCGTGCAGGAGCCGGTTGCGCTCCTGGTTCTCGCTGCGGCGCAGCAGCCGGGCACGGGGGTTGTGGGCCGTGATGAGCTGGACACTCGAGATGTCGTCGGGAAGGGCGGCGTCGGTCTCGCCGGTGGGGTCGGGCGCGACGGTCTGCACGGAGCCGTCCCGCCAGTGCAGCTCGAGGACGGTGCTGGCGTAGAGCTGCTCGAGGCTGCCGGGGGCGGGCGGGGTGACCTTGGTGCGGTGGCGGTCGGGATCCCGCGGGCCGAAGCTGGGCCGGTCGAGCCGGGTGGCGTCCACCACGATCTGCCCCGTGTCGTAGCGCTCGACGCGGGGGTCCTCGGTGTCGTAGCCGGCGGTGCGGGCGCGGGTGAGCGGGTCGATCCACAGCTGGCCGTGCTCGTCGGTGCCGATGGCGTGGGCGAACACGTAGCGGACCTCCCCGGTGGGCATCGCCGCCAGGGTCGCGCGCTGCTGCTGCGGGTTACTCAGCAGCACGTCGAGCTCGCGGCGCAGTCGCTGCAGATCGTCCGGGGAGTCCTCGCGCTGCCCCGCCCAGCTCGCGAGACCGGCGAGCAGGTCGATCGCGGCCTCGTCGAGGGTGGTGAGCTGCTCGGCCAGCGCGCGCGTCCGCGGTTGGGCGGGGCTGGGCTCCCGGGGCTCCGGGGCGGCCGGCGGTGGCGGGGGCGCGGGCATGGCGCTGACCTCCGCAGCGAGTGCGGGGGGATCGGCCGGGACCGTGGGCAGCCCGTCGAGGGCGGTGTCGGGATCCGCGCCCTGCTCGATACGCGCGGCCGCCTCGATCATGCCCTCGGGGGTGGTCTGGTAGACCACGGCGAGCTTGTCGAGCATGCTGCGGCTGGGCCGACGATCCCCCTTTTCGAGCCGGGCGATCGCGGCGGGGGAGACCTGCGCCTCGTCCGCGATCTGCTTCTGGGTGACCTGGCGCCGTCGACGCAGCTCGCGCAGGACGACGTCGAGGTACTCCTGCGACACCCACACGTCGCTGGTCCGCCGGGGCTTGTCCGTCGCCATCAGGCCGATCCTTGACAGGTAATTGACAGAGGCAGTAAGTGTCGTGTATCGTTGACTCTACCGGACCGGGGCAGGTGGGGCCAGCACCGGGGTGCGACGGGCACCCGACGTTCGGGTGACGAGGACAGGAGCAGCGGGATGGCGCACGCGGGGATGGTCGAGGTCTACGTCGAGCAGCTGCTCGCCGAGCGGTTCGGTGAGGCGTTGCGGGTCGGGACCGAGGGTGGCAGGTCGGTGTTCGTCGTGCCGTTGCCGGCGGCACCCCTGGTCCGGGTGGTGGGGACCACGGGCAACGGGTTGCGGGTGCTGGTGACGGCCGCGGTGGCCTTCGAGGTGACCGTCAGCCCGGCGCTGCTCGAGGCGCTGAACGACGTCAACGAACGGCTGCCCTACGGCCGGGTGTTCGTGGTCGGCGACGAGGTCATGGTGGAGGACACGGTGCTCGGCAGGTGCGTCGACCCTGCGTCGCTGCACAACGCCATCGACGTGGTCTGCTGGGTCGTCGAGGCCCACGGTGCGGCGCTCGCCCAGGTCGGCGGCGGGCGCGCCGCGTTGAGCGACGACGTCGAGGAGGAGGACCCGCGGGCCGATGCGCGTGGTGGCGCTCACCCCCCGAGCGCCGAAGCCACGCCGGAAGCGGTCGCGGCGCACGGCCCGGCGGGTCAGGCCACCGTCACGGGCGGCGTGCCGGCCGGGACGCCGGGGGCGGTCAACGCGGCCGGCTACCTGTGAGGCGGCCGGTGACCGAGCAGGCCC
>SKJO01000287.1 GCA_007121975.1 Nitriliruptoraceae bacterium
CGCCGACGCCGACCCGACCGACGCCCGCTTCCCGCGCCGGGTGCCGGTGGCGGTGGTGCGCCCGGCCATCGAGCACAGCGTGACCACCGGCGCGCACCTCGGGGAGGGCACCCGCGTGGTGGTCCTGCCCGACGAGGGTGGGGTCGCCGGCACGCTGGCCGACCGCCTGCGCGAGCGCGGAGCCGAGGTGCTGTGGGTCGAGGGCACGCCCAGCCTCGAGGACCTCGAGGGGCAGCTGACCGCCTGGCAGGAGAGCGGCCCGATCAGCGGCGTCTACGCGCTGGCCGCGCTCGACCACGCCCCGCTGGCCGAGCTCGACGCCGGCAGCTGGAAGCACGGGCTGCACCGCCGCGTGAAGTCGCTGGCGGTCACCGCCCGGACCCTGTACGAGAACCTCGGCGAGGGCGCGTTCTTCCTCAGCGCCACCCGGCTCGGCGGCCGCTTCGGCTACGACGACGCCGGCGCCCAGGACGTGCTCGGCGGCGGTACCAGCGGCTTCACCAAGGCGCTGGCCCGCGAGCGGGAGGACGCCACCGTCAAGGTCGTGGACGTCGAGGTGGCGGCGGACGCCGACGCCATCGCCGGACACCTCATCGCCGAGACGCTGGCTGACCCGGCCGTGATCGAGGTCGGGTACGCCGACGGCCTGCGCTTCAGCGTGGGCATGGCCGAGCGTGCCGACGCCCCCGACCCGGACCGCACGCTCGGTGCCGAGGACGTGTTCGTGGTCACGGGTGCGGCCGGCAGCATCGTCAGCGCCATCACCGCCGACCTCGCCCGTGCGGCGGGCGGCGGGCGCTACCACCTGCTGGACCTCACCCCGGAGCCCGACCGCGACGACGCCGACCTCGCCCGCTTCCTCGATGACCAGGACGGCCTGAAGAAGGATCTCGCCGCCCGGATCGCCGAGACCGGCGAGCGCGCCACCCCGGCCAAGGTCAACCAGGCCCTGGCACGCATCGAGCGCTCCCGCGCCGCACTGGACGCGGTGCTGGCGATCGAGGCGGCCGGCGGCAGCGTCGTGTGGCACTCGCTCGACCTCACCGACGGTGAGGCCGTGCACGCCGCGGTCCGTCACGTGCTGGACGAGTCGGGCCGGGTCGACGTGCTGCTGCACGCCGGCGGGCTCGAGATCAGCCACTTCCTGCCCGACAAGCCGCAGCGCGAGTACGACCTGGTCTTCGACGTCAAGGCCGACGGCATGTTCCACCTGCTGGACGCCATCGGCGACGCGCCGCTGGGGGCGCTGGTGGTGTTCAGCTCGATCGCCGGACGGTTCGGCAACGGCGGGCAGACCGACTACAGCGCCGCCAACGACCTGCTGTGCAAGACGGTGTCCTCGATGCGCACCCTGCGGCCCGACACCCGCGGGGTCGCGTTGGACTGGACCGCCTGGGGCGGGATCGGCATGGCCACCCGCGGCTCCATCCCCAAGATGATGGAGTTCGCCGGCATCGACATGCTGCCGCCCGAGATCGGCGTACCGATCGTGCGCAACGAGCTGCAGGCCGCAGGCAGTGGCGGCGAGTTCGTGGTCGCCGGCAGCCTCGGGATCATGGTCGACGAGCCCCACCCGACCAGCGGGGCCAACCCGGAGGCGATCGCCGCGTCGCTGGCCGCACCCGGCCCGATGTTCGGTGAGGTGGTGCGGGCGTCGCTGGCCGACGGACTGGTCGTGGCCACCCGGCTCGAGGCCGCCCAGCCGTTCCTCGACGAGCACCGCATCGACGGCACGCCGGTGCTGCCCGGGGTGATGCACGTCGAGGGCTTCGCGGAGGTCGCGGGCGCCCTGGTGCCGCGCTGGTACGTGCAGGCGGTCGAGGACGTCGAGTTCGCCGCACCCTTCAAGCTGTTCCGCGACGAGCCGCGGGTGGCCGAGATCTCCGCACGGCTCACCCCGGGCCCCGAGGGCACGCTCGTCGCCGACTGCCGCCTGGTCGGTCGGCGTGAGCTGGCCAACGGCACCGAGCAGGTCACCGAGCACTCCCGCGCCCGGGTCGTGCTCGCCCCCACCCCACCGGCGGCCGTGTCCGCCGAGGCCCCGGCGACCGACGTCGAGGCCGCGGTCGGCGCGGACGACATCTACCAGATCTACTTCCACGGACCGGCCTACCAGGTGCTGTCCAGCGCCTGGACCAACGATGGCCAGGTCGTGGGGGCGATGGCTTCGGAGCTTCCCGACAACCACCACCCGGCGGATGCGCCGACCACGACCCTGCCCCGGCTGCTCGAGCTGTGCTTCCAGGTCGCCGGGGTGCACGAGCTCGGGACCTCGGCGCGCATGGCGCTGCCGGAGGGCTTCGCCCGGCTCGAGCTGTGCGGGGAGCCCGAGGTCCACGCCGCGCGCTTCGCGGTGGTCCGCCCGACCGAGGGTGGTGCCGACGCCGAGGTGGTGGATGCCGAGGGTCAGGTGCTGCTGCGCCTGATCGGCTACCGCACCGTGGTGCTGCCCGACGGCCCCGCTGACGATCTGCTCGCCCCGCTCGCGGCGGCGATGCGCTGAGACCGGGGGCGGCGGTCGGCCTTGGGAGGGGACGACCGCCGCCACCTCTCGTCACGTCGCGGGCGGGCACCGACCCCTCGGTGACCCG
>SKJO01000113.1 GCA_007121975.1 Nitriliruptoraceae bacterium
ACCTCATCACCGTGCAGGTCGCCCCCGACGACTGCACCGGCTGCGGGGTGTGCGTCGAGAGCTGCCCGGCGGTCAGCAAGGAGGCGGTCGGCCACAAGGCCATCGACATGGAGCCCTCCGCAGAGCACCTCGAGCAGGAACGCGACCGGTTCCGCTTCTTCGAGTCGATCCCCTACCTCGACCGTGCCGATGTCCGTAACGACACGGTCAAGCACTCCCAGACCCTGCAGCCGCTGTTCGAGTTCTCCGGGGCCTGCGCCGGGTGTGGTGAGACCCCCTACATCAAGCTGATGACCCAGCTGTTCGGTGACCGCGCGGTCATCGCCAACGCCACCGGCTGCTCCTCGATCTACGGCGGCAACCTGCCGACCACGCCGTACGGCACCAACGCCGACGGGCGCGGGCCGGCCTGGGCCAACTCGCTGTTCGAGGACAACGCCGAGTTCGGTCTGGGCATCCGGGTGGGCATCGACGAGACCCGCGCGGTTGCCCTGCACCTGCTGGCCCAGCTCGCCGGTGAGGTCGGCGACGATCTCGTTGGCGGCCTGCTCGGCGCCGTGCAGGACGACGAGGCGGGCATCGCGTCCCAGCGCGCCCGGGTCGCCGAGCTCAAGCAGCGCCTGGAAGGGATCAACGGCGGCAACGCGGCTGCGGCCCGTCACCTGCTCGCGATCGCCGACACGCTGGTGCGCCGCAACGTGTGGATCATCGGCGGCGACGGGTGGGCCTACGACATCGGGTTCGGGGGTCTGGACCATGTCCTGGCTTCCGGTGCCGACGTCAACATCCTGGTGCTCGACACCGAGGTCTACTCCAACACCGGTGGTCAGGCCTCGAAGTCCACGCCGCGTGCTGCGGTCGCCAAGTTCGCGATGTCGGGCAAGCCCGCTCCCAAGAAGGACCTCGGGCTGTTCGCGATGCAGTACGGGACGGTCTACGTGGCCCAGATCGCGCTCGGAGCCAACGATCGGCAGACGATCCGGGCCATGCGTGAGGCCGAGGCCTGGCCCGGTCCTTCGCTGCTGCTCGCGTACTCGACCTGCATCGCCCACGGCGTCAACATGCGCTTCTCGATGGACCGTATGGACCTCGCCGTCAAGACCGGGTACTGGCCACTGTTCCGCTACCACCCCGGCACCGAGGCCGACGAGCGCCCCTTCAAGCTCGACTCCAAGGCCCCCTCGGTCCGCCTCGAGCGACTGATGGAGTCCGAGGGCCGGTTCGCCATGCTCGACCGCAAGGATCCCGAGCGTGCCAGGGCGTTGCGGGAGATGGCCCAGCGTGACATCGAGGAGAAGTGGCGCTACTACGAGCAGCTCGCCGGGATCGAGCGCACGCAGCCCGAGAAGCTCGACACCACGAACAACGACCAGTGGGAGGCGTGAGCGCAATGAGCGACCACAACGGCAACGGTGCCAACGGACCCGAGATCGATGAGGAACTGGCCCGGATCGTCGCGGCCGGTCCCGGCCCGGAGGGCGCGCCGGATCTCTCGACCGAGTACCTCGGTCTGCCGCTCAACACCCCGATCGTCGCCTCCTCGAGCCCGTTGACCGGAGACCTTCCGTCGCTGCGGGCGCTGGAGACCGCGGGGATCGGTGCGGTGGTGCTGCCGAGTCTGTTCGAGGAGCAGGTCGAGCACGAGTCCAGCGAGATCGACCGGATGCTGGACTACAGCGCGGATGCGAACCCCGAGGCGACCTTCGGGTACGTGCCCCGGCTCGACGAGTACAACACCGGAGCGGTGCGCTACCTGCGCCTGCTGCGTGACGCGAAGGACCAGCTCAGCGTGCCGGTGATCGCCTCGATCAACGGCGTCACCCCGGGCGGCTGGACCCGGTATGCCAAGATGCTGGCCGACAGTGGCGCGGATGCGATCGAGCTCAACGTCTACCGGGTCGCCGCGCACGTCGACGAGGGTGGCCGCCAGGTCGAGGCCGAGACCCTCGCCCTGGTCGAGAAGGTCGCCTCGTCGGTCGACGTTCCGGTGGCCGTGAAGCTCGGTGCGTCGTGGTCGGCGTTCGCCAACTTCGCGACCCAGGTCGTCGACGCCGGCGCGAAGGGCCTCGTGCTGTTCAACCGGTTCTACCAGCCCGACATCGACCTCGAGACGCTGTCGGTGGGTCCACGGCTGGTGCTCTCGACCTCGGAGTCCCTCCGCGTCCCCCTGCGCTGGATCGCGATCCTGTACGACCGGGTCGATACGTCGCTGGCGGCCACGTCCGGGGTCCACACCTCCGCTGATGTGGTCAAGGCCCTGCTGGCCGGCGCGGACGTCACGATGATGACCTCCGCGCTGCTCAAGCAGGGACCGGAGTACGTCTCGGAGGTCACCGCCGGCGTGCTGCGGTGGCTGACCGAGCGGGAGTACGCTTCGGTTTCTCAGCTCAAGGGCTCGGTCAGTCAGGCCAAGGTCGGCGACCCCGCCGCCTTCGAACGGGCCAACTACCTCGAGACCCTCACCTCCTACGCGAGCACCTTCCTGCGCTGAAGCCCGGAGCCCTGCGGTGAGCGCCGATCCTCTGCTCGAGCCACTTGTTGCCGCGGTCGGCGCCTCGCAGGTGCTGACCGACCCCGACCTGACCG
>SKJO01000212.1 GCA_007121975.1 Nitriliruptoraceae bacterium
CGCGCCGCCGCCTGCGCCCGCCGTTGCGACCTGGGGGTCGGTGCCGGGCGCTGGGTGGGTCAGCGCAGCCACGACCGGGGGGCTGACCGGCGCGCTGCTGCCGCTGCGCCCACTGGCGCTGTCGGACATCATCGATGGCGCGTTCCGGCTCCTGCGGGCCACGTTCCCGGTGGTGGCGCTGGTCGTGGTGGTGGTGCAGGGCGGATTCCAGTTGTTCTCCAACTACCTCATCGTGCAGACCGTGCCCGAGGTGCTCGACCCGTTCGCCCTCGATCCCTTCGCTCCCGACCTGGTCGACCTCGAACTGCTCGGGCGCACGGCGACGGTCGGCCTCGTGACCGGGCTGCTCGGCCTGGTCGTGAGCGTGATCACCAGCGCCGCGGTGGTCGAGGCCGCCCTCGAACGTGATCGTGGCGGCCAGCCCCGGGTCGGCGCGGTGCTGGCGGCAAGCCTGCGGCGCCTTCGGGCGACGCTGGGCGCCACGCTGCTCAGCCTGCTCGCCGGCGGTGTGGCGGGGCTGGCGCTGCTGGTCGTGCTGGTCCCGCTCGGGGTGCTGGTGCCGCCGCTGGCGATCCTGGCCGCCATCCCGCTGCTGTTCGCACTCCTGGTCGGCATCGGGGCCCTGTCGACGTTGGTGCTGCCGGTGGCGATGCTCGAGACCGACCGCGGGGCGTGGGCGACCTTCACCCGGGCGCTGTGGGTGATCCGGCACCGCTTCGGGCAGGTGCTCATCGTCACCGCGGTGGCGGCCATCGTGCTGCTGCTGGTGACCCTCGCGCTGGGCGTTTCGGTGGCGGTGCTGGCGGCGCTGGCCGGACCGGCTGGCTGGGCGGTCGACGCCGTGGGCGCGACCCTCACCGCGGTGGTGACCACGCCCGTGATCGCCTACGTGGGCCTGCTGGTGCTCCTCGACGCCCGGGTTCGGCTCGAGGGTTTCGACCTGACGGTCCGGGCCCGGCGGCTGGGACCGACGTGACCGACCGGTTGGCTCACGACCCGGCGCAGCTGCGCGAGTTGGCCCGCGACCTGCTGTCACGCCCGCCCTTCCACGACCCGGCCGCCGAGGGCGTGCTCGACCGTGTGCTCGCCGGTCTGCGGGATGCGCTTGCCGAGGTGCTGTGGCGGCTGATCGGCCTGGTCGGCGGGTCGAGCACCACCGCGTGGGTGCTGGTGGTGCTCGGCACCGTGGTGCTGCTGCTGGCCGTGTGGCGCTGGACCCGGGGGGCCCGCCGCGACCCGGCCCGTCCTGAGGCGATCACCGGCGACGAGCGGCGCACGGTGGCCGAGTGGCAGGCCGCCGCGGACGCCGATCTGGCCGCTGGACGCTACGAGCAGGCCGTGCGCGGCTACTACGCGGCGCTGGTGGCGCAGTTGGCGGTCTCCGGTCGGATCGAGGACCGGCCGGGTCGTACGGTGCGTGAGCTCGAGCGCGAGGTGCCCGCCGCGCTGCCGGCGCTGGCCGCCGACATCCGCGACGCCGGCCGCCGCTTCGAGGCGGTCTGGTACGGGCGGCAGCCGGCCAGCGACGACGACGTGACGCAGGTCCGCGGGTGCTTGGCGGATGTGCAGGCGGCGCTGGGTGTGGCCGTCACCGCAGGTGCGAGGTGAGCGCCCCGGCCCGCACCCGACGCTGGCCGTGGCTGGTCGTGGCCGCGGCGTCGCTGGTCCTGGTGGCGGTGCTGGCCTCGCCGACCTCGGACGTGCCCTACGACCCGGACGGCGTCGGCCCCGAGGGCCTGCGGGGCGTGGTCGACCTCCTGCGCGCGGTCGACGTCGAGGTGGCGGTGTCCCTGGACCCTCCCGATGACCTGTCCACGCGCGTGTTCGTGCCGGTGGACCGGCTCGGGACCGACCGTCGCGAGGCGCTGCTGACCTGGGTGCGCGACGGCGGCACCCTGGTCGTGGCCGGCACCACCTCGCCGTTGCACGACCTGGTCGGCGTCAACGACCCGCTGGGCGGCTTCGGAACCACCGAACGCGAGCTCACGTGTGACCCCGAGGGGTTGCTCGACCCGGTGGGGGAACTCGCGCAGCGCGCCTGGGACGGACTGCAGGTGCCGCCTGAGGCCGACGGTTCCTGCGGGCAGCTCGAGGACGGGATCGCCTGGCTGGTCGCCCGTGACGAGGGCCGCGGTCGGATCGTGGCGCTCGGCAGCCCCGACGTCTTCGTCAACGCTCGGCTCGGTCGGGCCGACAACGCGGTGCTGGCCGCCGCACTGCTCGGACCCGCGCCCGGCGACCGACTGGTGATCGTGCCTCGTCCGCCGGTGGGGGAGGGTGACACCTCGCTGCTGGACCTGGTCGCGCCGCGCGTGTGGCAGGCCGGGCTGGTCCTGCTCGTCGCGCTGCTGGTGGGGCTGATCGCCCGCTCCCGGCGGCTGGGAGGCCCGGTCCCCGAGTCGTTGCCGCCGGTGCTCGCGGCGGCGGAGTTGGCGGTGTCGGTGGGCGAACTGCTCCAGCGTGCCGGTGACCGGGACACCGCCGCGCGCCGGTTGCGCGCCGACGCCCGCCGTAGCACCGCCCGAGCCCTCGGGCTCGCCGCCGACCTGCACGCCGAGGACCTCGTCGTCCTCGCGGCCGAACGC
>SKJO01000155.1 GCA_007121975.1 Nitriliruptoraceae bacterium
CGGCCACCGCCCGCCGCGAGCCGCCCACCGCACGGATCGACCCAGGAGCCGATGTGAGCGACCCCTCCGCGCTGCTCGAGCTCGCCGGCGTCGCCGACGCCGAGGCGCGCCGGGCCCGTGCGGCACTGCTCGCCGCCGCCGAGTTGCCCGGCCTGCAGATCGCGCCCTCGATCCTGTCCGCGGACTTCGCCCGGCTCGCTGACGAGATCGCCGAGGTCGCGCCGGCCGTACCGATGGTGCACGTCGACGTGATGGACGGGCACTACGTGCCCAACCTCACGCTCGGACCGCCGGTCGTGGCGCGCCTGCGCCAGGCCACCGGACTCCGCCTCGACTGTCACCTGATGATCGACGACCCGCGCACCTACGGCCCGCAGGCCGCCCAGGCCGGCGCCGATCTGGTCACCTTCCATCCGGAGGTGGACCACGACCCGCTCGGCGTCATCGAGCGCATCCGGGAGGCCGGCGCCGAGCAGGGCGTCGAGGTCGGGGTGGCGATCCGGCCCTCGATGCCCCTGTCGCTGGCCGACGATCTGCTCGCGCACATCGACCTGCTGCTGGTGATGACCGTCGAACCCGGCTTCGGAGGCCAGCCTTTCCGACCCGAGACGCTGCCGCGGATCGTGCAGGCGCTCTCCGACCGGGTGCGCCTCGGGCACCGCTACCGCATCGAGGTGGACGGGGGCATCGGCCCCGCCACGGTCGCGGCCACCGTCGCCGCCGGCGCCGACACCCTGGTCGCCGGCTCCGCGGTGTTCGACCGCGAAGACCGCGCGGCCGCGGCCCGTGAGCTGCTCACGCTCGCCCAGCGCACCCGAGACGCGCTCATCGAGCAAGCCCCCGCCGCCGTCGGGGAGGAGACGATCCTGTGACCGAACGCCTCCTGGTGGCCGACGACGACGAGGACATCCGCGCCTACCTCGAGATCACCCTGTCGCTGGCCGGCTACGACGTGGTCCTGGCCCGTGACGGGGTGGAGGCGATGGAGTTGGCGCTGGCCTCCCCGCCCGACCTGGTCGTGCTCGACATCATGATGCCGCGCATGGACGGGTTGGAGGTGCTGCGCCGGCTGCGCGAGGACGTGCGCACCAGCCATCTTCCGGTCCTGCTGGTGACCGCCCGGGTGCAGCGCGAGGACACCCTTGAGGGCCTGGCGGCGGGCGCCGACGACTACGTGACCAAGCCCTTCGACCCCGACGTGCTGATCGCCCGCATCGAGGCCGCCCTGCGCCGCGCCGGCCAGGAGCGGGCCCGAAATCCGCTCACCGGCCTGCCGGGCAACGAGCGGATCCTGACCGAGCTCGCCGCGCGGCTCGACGCCGACCACGACCTCGCCCTGCTGTACCTCGACCTCGACAACTTCAAGCCGTTCAACGACCACTACGGCTTCCTGCGGGGAGACGAGGCGCTCCGAGCGCTCGCCAAGCTGCTCGTCGAGGTGGTCGCCGACCATCAGCCCGTCGCTGACGAGGACGCCGTGTTCGTCGGGCACGTCGGTGGCGACGACTTCGTGCTGATGTGCCCTCCGGGGTACGCCGAGCCGATCGCCGGACAGGTCTGTGCGCGCTTCGACGGCCTCGTGCCCGAGCTCTACGACCCTGCCGACCGCACCGCGAGGGGCATCGAGGTCGCCGACCGCCGCGGGGTGCCCCAGCGCTTCGGGCTGCTGACGCTGTCGGTGGGCATCGCCACCACCGACCAGCGCGAGTTCGCCCACCCCGGCGAGGTCGTGACCGTCGCCACCGAGATGAAGCGCTACTGCAAGGCCAGGACCACCCCCGGCTCGGCCTACCAGGTCGACCGCCGGCTCGGCGAGGACGACGGCGTCGACCTCGAGGTCGACCTGCCGTGAGGTCCGAGGACCGCGCGCCGCTGGTGCGCGCGATCGCGCTGGCCGAGCAGGTACGTGGCACCACCGCGCCCAACCCGGCGGTGGGCTGCGTGCTGATGCGTGACGGGCAGATCGTGGGCGAGGGTGCGACCCGACCGGTCGGGGGCGCGCACGCCGAGGTGGTGGCGCTGCGGGCCGCCGGCTCCCGGGCCCGCGGCGCCTGTGCCTACGTCACGCTCGAGCCCTGCGCGCATCACGGTCGCACCCCGCCGTGCACCGACGCGCTGCTCGCCGCCGGCGTGGTCCGGGTGGTGCACGCCTGTGCGGACCCCAACCCCCCGGCCGCCGGCGGTGCCGACACCCTGCGCGCCGCCGGGGTGGAGGTGGTCGGTCCCGAGGGGATCGGTCCGCTGCTCGCCGGCACGGTCGCCGCCCAGCTCGAAGGCTTCCTCACGACGGTCTCCCGCGGCCGACCCCACGTCACGCTCAAGCTCGCCCAGACCGTCGACGGGCAGCTGACCGCCCCCGACCGACAGCGCTGGATCACCGGACCGGCCGCCCGGCGTGCGGTGCACCGCTGGCGGGCCGCGGTGGACGCCGTGCTGGTCGGCTCGGGCACCGTGCTGGCCGACGACCCGCAGCTCGACGTGCGCAGCGTGCCGGCGGTGGTCCAGCCCCGACCGGTGGTCGTGGACACCCGGTTGGTCACGCCGCGCGACGCCCGGGTCGTGCGCCCCGGGCTGCTGCTGATCA
>SKJO01000312.1 GCA_007121975.1 Nitriliruptoraceae bacterium
GCCGTGCTGCGTGACGGCAACGTCGAGCTCGAGACCCACGAGCTGCCCACGCGCCGCCCCGGCGAGCTCGACGTGGCCGTGTCCCTGGCGGCGATCTGCGGGTCGGACCTGCACACGGTCTCCGGGCGCCGGGCCACGCCGTCGGGCACCGGCCTCGGTCATGAGGCCGTCGGCCGGGTCGTGGGGGTGGATCAGGGGGCGACCGACGCGCGGGGGAGACCTCTGGCGCCCGGAGACCGGGTCGTGTTCGGCATGATCGCCTCGTGCGGCAGCTGCGACCGCTGCCGGACCGGGCTGAGCATGAAGTGCCGGTCGGTGGTCAAGTACGGGCACGCCCTGGTCACCGATCCGCCATTCGCCGTGGCGATGCTCGCCGACCGCGTCCGGCTGCTCCCCGAGGTGACGGTGCTGCGGGCACCCGACCACCTCGACGACGAGGTGCTGGTGAGCATGGCCTGCGCCGTGCCCACGGCGGCGGCTGGAGTGCGGGCACTGGGCTCCGCCCTGCCGGACGAGGCGACCGTCGTCGGCGCCGGTGCGGTCGGGCTGTACCTCGTGGGCATGCTCGTGGGCGCCGGCGTGCGGGTCTCGGTCGTCGAGCCTCGCGCGATCCGTCGGGCGGCGGCCGTCCGGCTCGGCGCCGAGCCGGTACCGGCCGTGCCCGAGGGGACCCCGGCGGTGCTGGAGGCCAGCGGTGCATCCGCAGCAGTCGCCGAGGCGGTGCAGTCCGCAGGCGTCGGTGGGCGGCTGGTTTTGCTCGGGTCGGTGTCCCCCGGCGTTGGGGAGATCAGCCTGGATCCGGCCACGGTGGTCCTGCGCCGGCTGAGCATCGTCGGCGTGCACAACTACGACGCCAAGGACACCGTGACCGCCCTCGAGTGGCTGGACCAGTTCGGGGCGTCCTTCCCCCGGCTGATGGGCGATCCCTACGACCTCGCCGAGGTCGGGGCCGCCTTCGCCGCCGCCTTCGCCGGTGAGACTCCTCGCGTCGCCGTGCGACCGACCGACAGGACCACACCGACGAGACGGGCGCAGCTCAGAGGGGATCCCGCATGCAGGTGATCATCGTCGGTGCCGGCACGCTCGGGGTGCACCACGCCCTGGCTGCCCTGGACGCGGGCTGGCAGGTGCACGTCATCGAGCGTGACGCCCGTCCGAGCGCGGCGTCCGTACGCAACTTCGGCCTGGTGTGGTGCTCGGGTCGGCGGCCGGGCCCTGAACTCGAGCTCGCCCTCGAAGCCCGGGTCCGGTGGGAGCAGGCAGGAGGTCGGTTCCCGGAGATCGGGTTCCGAGCGGCGGGGTCGATCACCCTGGCCCGTCGGCCCGACGAGCTCGCCGTGCTCGAGGAGTTCCGGGCGCACGCTGCTGACCGCGGTCTCGACGCGGAGCTGCTCACCCCGGCAGGCATCACCGCGCACAACCCGGCCCTGGCCGGCGACGCGCTGGCCGGACTGCTCGTGCACGACGATGCCGTCGTCGAACCGCGGCGCACGGCACCGTCGCTGCTCGACCGGGTCGAAGCGCACCCGTCGGCCACGGTACGCCGGCGGGTCGAGGCGGTCGAGGTCGACGCCGACGGCGCCGGAGTCCGGGTGGTCGCGAGGTCGTTGGTGGACGGTACGACCGAGCTGCTGCGGGCCGACGCTCTCGTGCTCTGCCCAGGGGCACATCCGTCGGGCATCGCGGCGCAGCTGCTGGCAGACCAGCCCGTCGACCACTGTCTCCTGCAGATGTTCGAGACCAGTGCCGTGGCCATCCCAAGCAGGACCGCGTTCGCCGACGGGGACTCGCTGCGCTACTACCCGGGGTTCGCCGAGCTGCCAAGCGCCCGGGATCTGGCTCCGCCCGAGGCGCTGGTCGACGCTGAGCGCTTGCAGTTGCTGGTTGCGCCCCGGCTGTCGGGAGGGCTGACGGTGGGCGACTCGCACCGTTACGACGAACCTTTCCCCTTCGACCTCGATGAGCGCATCACCGACCATCTGCTGGAACGCTTGGGCAAGGTGCTGGGCCGCCGGCCACCCAGGATCCGTCGACGGTGGAGTGGCGTCTACGCGCGCTACCACGGTGAGGGGACCTACCTGCACCTCACGCCGCAGGAGGGCGTCCACCTGATCACCGGCGTCGCGGGCATGGGCATGACCGTGTCACCCGCCGTCGCCGCCCGCACCCTGGAGGTTCTTCGATGACTCGTGCACGCCTGCTCGTGGCCGACCTCGCTGGTACCACCGTGGACGACCCCGGGCGGGTGCTCGCCGCCTTCCGTGTCGCGATCGACGCGGTCGACGCACCACAGCCCGACGAGCGCCGGCTGCTCGAGCTGATGGGGGTCGACAAGCGCGAGGCCATGGCCGGCCTGCTGGGCTGCGAGCCCGACGACCCGCAGGTGGACACCGCCCTGGCCGCCTTCGTCGCGCGGGCGGTCGGCGACGCTCACGAGGGCCGCTACCCGCCGCTGCCCGGTGTGGAGTCGACCCTGCAGGCGCTGCAGGACGCGGGCATCCGCATCGCGTTCACCACCGGGTTCGGTCGGGAGGTCCTGGACGCGATCGTGGCGGCGAACCACTGGGAGCGCTTCGACCA
>SKJO01000370.1 GCA_007121975.1 Nitriliruptoraceae bacterium
CACTGCCCGTCGGGCTCACGCTCGCGGTGCTCGTCGCGCTGCTGCCGGCGGTGGCCACCCCGCCGCCGCCCTCGCCCCACCCCCGGGCGAGCACGCCGCCGGCCGCCCCACGGCCGACCCCGGTGGAGGTGGCCACGTGATCCGTTTCGAGCAGGTCAGTGTGCGCTACCCCGGGGCCGAACACCCGGCGCTCCGCGCGGTCGACCTGACCGTGCCGGAGGGCGAGCTGTGCCTGGTGATCGGACGCACCGGCAGCGGCAAGTCCACGCTGCTGCGGGCGGTCAACGGCCTGGTGCCCCACTTCACCGGCGGCACGCTGACGGGCCGGGTCACGGTCGCGGGCCGCGACACCGCCACCCATCCCCCGCGCGAGCTCGCCGACGTGGTCGGGGTCGTCGGCCAGGACCCCACCGCGGGCTTCGTCACCGATGTCGTCGAGGAGGAACTGGCCTACGGCATGGAGTCGCTGGGGCTGCCCGGCGACGTCATGCGGCGACGGGTCGAGGAGACCCTGGACCTGCTCGGGCTCGCCGAGGTGCGCGACCGGGCACTGACCACGCTGTCGGGAGGGCAACGCCAACGGGTCGCGATCGGCTCGGTGCTCACTGCCCACCCCGCGGTGCTGGTGCTCGACGAACCCACCTCGGCACTGGACCCCCCCGCCGCCGAGGAGGTGCTGGCCGCGCTGCAGCGCCTCGTGCACGACCTCGGGCTGACCGTGCTGCTCGCCGAGCACCGGCTCGAACGGGTCGTGCAGTACGCCGACCGGCTCGTGTACCTGCCGGGGGACGGCTCACTGCGGGCAGGTGCACCCACCGAGGTGCTCGCGAGCTCGCCGCTGGCCCCCCCGGTGGTCGAGCTCGGGCGCATCGCCCGCTGGACGCCGCTGCCGCTGTCGGTGCGTGATGCCCGCCGGCAGGCGGGTCAGCTGCGCACCCAGCTGCAGGGCCGCACCGCCGAACCACCCCACGGTCACCGTCCGGATCCCCACGCACCGGTGGTGGCCGAGGTCGAGGCGTTGACGGTGCGTTTCGGCCCGGTGCCCGCCCTGCGCGCCGTCGACCTCACGGTGCGGGCCGGCGAGGTCGTGGCGGTCATGGGGCGCAACGGCGCCGGCAAGTCGACCCTGCTCGGCGCCCTGACCGGGCTCGTGCGACGCACCGAGGGTCGGGTGCGCCTCGCCGGGCAGGACCCGGCGACCCTCACGCCCCGTCAGCTCATCCGCCACGTCGGGCTGGTTCCCCAGCAGCCCGCCGACCTGCTCTGGGCCGACTGTCTGGCCGGGGAGTGCGAGGCCGCCGACGCCGACGCCGGCGCGGCCCCGGGCACCTGCCGCGCACTGCTGGAACGCCTGGTACCGGGGCTCGACGACGAGCTGCACCCCCGGGACCTGTCCGAGGGGCAGCGGCTGGGGCTGGTGCTCGCGGTGGTCTTGAGCGCCCGGCCGCCCCTGCTGCTGCTCGACGAGCCGACCCGGGGCCTGGACTACGCGGCCAAGACCCGGCTGGTCGAGGTGCTGGGCGAGCTGATCGACGAGCCGGGCCGTGCGGTCATGCTGGCCACCCACGACGTGGAGCTGGCCGCCGCCATCGCCACCCGCACCGTCATGCTCGCCGACGGCGAGGTGGTGGTGGACGGCCCGACCGCCGAGGTGGTGGTGGGCTCGCCGGCGTTCGCGCCGCAGGTCGCCAAGGTGCTGGCCCCGCTGCCGTGGCTGACCGTGGAGCAGGTCACCGACGCCCTGCAGGTGCTGCCATGAACGTCGAGGTGCGGCCGATCCCGCTGCCCTCCCGGGCCCGGCTGGCGCTGGCGCTGGTCTCGCTGGTGGGGGTGGCCGCGTTCGGCTGGCCGCTGCTGGCCAGCCCGGAATCGGGCCTGGCGCACGCCACCGACGCACCGCTGCTGTTCGCGCTGCTGCTGCCGCTGCTGCTCGCGGTGGTGCTCGCCGAGCTCGCCGAGGGCGGCATGGACGCCAAGAGCGTGGCCATGCTCGGGGTGCTGGCGGCGGTCGGTGCGGCCCTGCGTCCGCTGGGCACCGGGATCGCCGGCTTCGAGCCGGTGTTCTTCCTGCTGGTGCTCGCCGGCCGCGCCTACGGACCGGGCTTCGGCTTCGTGCTGGGTGCGACCACGCTGTTCGCCTCGGCGCTGACCACCGCCGGGGTCGGTCCCTGGCTGCCGTTCCAGATGCTCGGGGCGGCCTGGGTCGGCGCCGGCGCGGGACTGCTGCCCCGCCACCTGCGCGGCCGGGGGGAGCTGGCCGCCCTGGCCGCCTATGCGGCCTTCGCGGGGCTGGCCTACGGGCTGGCGCTGAACCTGTCGTTCTGGCCGTTCACGCTCGGCGAGTCCTCCGCGCTGTCGTTCGTGGCCGGCGACCCGGTGCTCGACAACCTGCGCCGCTTCATCGCGTTCAGCCTCGCGACCTCGCTGGCCTTCGACGTTCCCCGGGCGGTGCTGACCGCGCTGCTGGTGGCGCTGACCGGCCGCTCGATCCTGGCGACCCTGCGCCGGGCCGGGCGCCGCGCGGCGTTCGACGCACCGGTCGCCTTCGAGCCGGCGGGTGGCACCCCGCCCGGGCCC
>SKJO01000499.1 GCA_007121975.1 Nitriliruptoraceae bacterium
CTCCCCCTTGAGATGCACCGCTGCATACAGGGTCGGCCAGCACCTGAAGCTATTGCATAGTTACTGAGAGTCAAACAGGCTGACTAGGGGAAGGCGGACTCCCCCGTCGGCGTACTAGTCTTCCCGGCACCGCACGGTGTGCTCGTCTTCCGGCGGCGGCGAGCTGCACCGCGGCGAGGTGCTGGGCCAGCAGCCCGGGGCGCTTGCGGCCGGCGCGGATGCCCTCGAGGCGCACCGCCTGCCTCGTGGCGAGCGACACCGCGAGCGTGGTGCGCAGAACCTGCCCGCCGCCCTCGCCAGCGGTGGAGTCGACGGTCAGCATCCGCCGCATCGTCGGCCGGCCCGCCGCCGAGCGCAACCTCGTGCCGGCCCCGGCAGTGCTCGAGAACCCGTGGGTGATCGGCGGCGCGCTCGCGCTGTTCGCAAAGAGTGCGACTTCCGGTAGCGCGGCTGTGCGGCTCGCCGCCACCGAAGACGAGCACACCGTGCAGTGCCGGGAAGACTAGTACGCGGGACGGGGGAGGTCCGCTACCCCCTAGTCAGCTCATTTGACTCTCAGTAACTATGGAATAACTTTGAGTATCTGCCGACCCTCTACCAGGTGGAGCATTCGAGGGGGAGCGGCGGCGATGCGAGTAGGCAAGAGGTTCGGGGGGCGTCTTCCCCGCCAGGGGGCTGCCGGGCTGGCCGGTTGGCGTGAGCTGCGGCTGGTCGCGGTGCTCGCGGTCCTGGTCGTGGTGGCCACCGCGCACGGGGGGCGGGCGACCCAGCTGCCGCCCGTGCTGGTCACAACCTTCGCCGGCACCGGCGTCGCGGGCGGAGCCGGCGATCACGGGGCGGCGACCGACGCGCAGCTGCACGCGCCGGCGGGGGTGGCGGCCCGGCCTGGCGGCACGGTGTTCATCGCCGACGCCGCCAACCACCGGGTGCGGCAAGTCGCTGACGGGCTGATCACGACGCTTGCGGGTACCGGCGAGCGCGGCTACGCGGGCGACGGCGGGCCTGCGGCGAACGCGCTGCTGGATGACCCGGTGGGGGTGGCCGTCCGGCCGTCGGGCGAGGTCCTGATCGCAGACGCCGGATCCCATACGGTGCGGCTGGTCAGCCGGGGGACCATCGTGACCGTGGCCGGCACGGGCCGACCCGGCTCGCAGGGAGACGGCGGCGCGGCGGTTGAGGCGCGCTTGCATCGCCCGCGCGGCGTGGCGGTGCGGCCCTCTGGCGAGACCTACATCGCCGATACCGGCAACCACGTCATCCGCCGGGTCGACCTCGGGGGCGTGATCTCGACGGTGGCGGGTACCGGCGTGCCGGGGTACGCAGGTGACGGCGTCCCGGCCGACGGCGCGCAGTTCCGACGTCCCGGCGGCATCGCGGTCACCGCCTCGGGGATCGTCTACATCGCCGACACCGGCAACCACGTGGTGCGCAGGCTCGACAAGGATGGCGTGGTCTCCACGGTGGCGGGCACCGGGAGCCCGGGGTACGCCGGTGACGGGGGAGCGGCGACCGAGGCGACGCTGCGTGAGCCGACCGGAGTGACGCTGGACGGGTCCGGTCGTCTGCTGATCGCCGACGCCGGCAACCATGTCGTGCGCCGCGTCGACGCCGGGGGGGTGATCTCGACGCTCGCCGGCACTGGGGAGGCGCACAACGGCAGCGACCAGGGCCCGGGGGCGACCACCCCACTGAACGGGCCGACCGGCGTCGCCACGGTTGACGAGGGTGCGCTCGTGGCCGAGAAAGACGGCCACCGGGTGCGGCTCGTGCTCGAGCTGGCGGCGCCGGACCCGCCCACCCTCCTGGGCAGCGATCCGCCCTCGCCGGCCAACCACAACACCCCACGCATCTTCGGGGCAGCGCCGCCCGACACCACGGTGCAGCTGTACACCGACAGCGCCTGCGCAGGGGAGACGGTTGCGAGCGGTTCAGTCGCGGAGTTCACCGCCCCGGGCCTCCAGGTCACCGTGGCCGACGACACGACAACCGCGTTCTACGCCACTGCCACCGACGTCCACGGCAGCCGGTCATCCTGCGCCGGCCCGCTGTTCTACGTGGAGGACTCCACGCCACCTGCCGCGCCGGTGATCACCTCGGCCCCGGACGATCCCTTCGACCGCCAGCCCACGTGGACCTTCACGGCCGAAGCGGACACGACCACGACCTGCCGCCTGGCGCAGGGCGAGCAGGTGCTCTGGGACTACGCCGCCTGCGAGCGCTCCAGGACCTATGACCTGACCGGCCAACCGGACGGCCCGTACACGTTCAGCGTGCGGGCGACCGACGTCGCGGGGAACGTCGGTCCCGCTGCGACGTCGACGCACGAGGTGGCCACCGAGCCAGAGCCTGAGCCGGAGCCGACCACGCCGCCGGGTGCCGACCCGGAGCCGGAGCCCACCACGCCGCCGGGTGCCGACCCGGAGCCGGAGCCCACCCCGCCGCCGGGTGCCGACCCGCAGCCGGAGCCGACCACGCCGCCGGGTGCCGACCCGCAGCCGGAGCCGACCACGCCGCCGGGTGCCGACCCGCAGCCGGAGCCGACCACGCCGCCGGGTGCCGACCCGCAGCCGGAGC
>SKJO01000008.1 GCA_007121975.1 Nitriliruptoraceae bacterium
ATGCCGTCATCGTACGGTCGACCCCGGCCGGGCGCGGACCACGATCACCGGCACGTAGGCTCCCGCCCATGACGACCTCCTACGATCTCGACGCCCTGCTCGCCCAGCCCCGGCTCAGCGGGCTGATCGCCGCGCGCGACGGCCACCAGCTCGCGGTCGCGGTGGCCGGCCTGTCCCCCGACGGCACCCGGCTGCGCACTTCGCTGTGGGCGCTGGATCCGCACGCAGCCGTCCCGCCACGCCGGCTGACCCGTTCGTCACCGGGCGAGTCCACCGCCCGCTTCACGCCCGACGGGTCGCTGCTGTTCGTGTCGGCACGCCCGGATCCCGAGGCCAGGGACGCCTCGGACGACCCGCCCGCGGCCCTGTGGCGTCTGCCCGCAGAGGGCGGTGAGGCGGTGCTGGTCGCCGCGCCCGACGCCGGGGTGCGCGACGTGCTCGTCGCCGAGCAGCGCGACATCGTCGTCCTGCGCGCCGAGGTCCATCCTGGCGCCAGCGATCTCGAGTCCGACCGCGACCGCGCCCAGGCGCGTCGCGACGCGGGAGTCTCGGCGATGCTGCTCGAGGGCTACCCGATCCGCCACTGGGACCGCTGGCTGGGTCCCCGGGAGCCGGCGCTGTGGGTGGTCGACCCCGGCCCCGACCCAGCACCCGGCCCCGACCCAGCACCCGGCCCCGACCCAGCACCCGGCCCCGACCCCGACGCTGCCGGGCCCCCTACGGCCAGCCATGAGACCGCATGCCCCACCCCACGCCTGCTGGCCCGCGGCCCGCACCTCCACGAGGTCGATGCCACGCTGAGCCCCGACGGCCGCACGCTGGTCACCGGTTGGCGGCGCACCGCCCAGCGGCGTGAGCCGAAGGACCTGGTCTGCGATCTCGTGGCGATCGACGTGGCCACCGGCCGGCGCCGGGTACTGCGCGCCGACGGCCGTGACCACACCGCGCCGGCGGTCTCCCCCGACGGCCGGTGGGTGGCCTGTGTGGCAGCGACGGCCGGCTCGCCTCACGAGGCGACCCGTCAGGTGCTGCTCGTGGTCGACCTCGAGCAAGGCACGAGTCGCGAGCTCGCCACCGACACCGCGGTGTGGCCGATCACCCCGAGGTGGCTGCCTGACGGCCAGGCGATCGTCTTCGTCGCCGACCACCTCGGGCACCGCCCCGTCTTCCGGGTCGAGGTCGACACCGACGAGGTGAGCCGGCTGACGGCCGCCGGCGCCTACAGCGATGTATGCGTCACCCCCGACGGCTCGGCGCTGTACGCACTGCACAACACCATCGGCGAGCCGCCCCACCCGGTCGAGCTCGACACCACCGAGTCCGACCAGCAGCCCACGCGCCTGCCCTCGCCCGCGGGCGACGCTCCGCAGGTCGCCACGGTCGAGCGACTGGTCACCACGGTCACCACGGTCACCGGCGCTGCAGGCGCGACCGAGACCTTCACCGACGACGACCCCAACGCCCGACCCACCGCTCCCACGACCGACGACCCCACTGGCCACCCCACTGGCCACCCCACTGGCCACCCCACCGGCCACCCCACGGAGGACGTCGAGGTGGCGGCGTGGCTGGTCCTCCCCCGCGAGGCCGACGGCCCGGTACCGCTGGTCACGTTCCTGCACGGTGGCCCGCTGTCGTCGTGGAACGGCTGGCACTGGCGCTGGAACCCGCACGTGCTCGCGGATGCCGGGTATGCGGTGCTGCTCCCCGACCCGGCGCTGTCCACCGGCTACGGCCAGGCGTTCATCGAGCGCGGCTGGGGCCGGTGGGGCCAGGCGCCCTCCACCGACGTGCTGGCCCTGGTCGAGGCAGCGGCCGCCCATCCGGCGGTGGACGGCGACCGGCTGGCGGTGGCCGGCGGGTCGTTCGGGGGCTACCTCGCCAACTGGATCGCCGGTCGGACCGACCGGTTCCGGGCGGTGGTGACCCATGCGTCGCTGTGGTCGCTGCGCGGCTTTCACGGGACGACGGATGCCGGCCTGCTGTGGGAGCGCGAGTTCGGCGACCCCTACCTCGACGCCAGCCGCTACGAGGCCAACTCCCCCGACCGGCACGTCGCCGAGATCACGACCCCCATGCTCGTGATCCACGGCGAGCAGGACCTGCGCGTGCCGATCAGCGAGGCCGTGACCCTGTGGACCGACCTGATGCGTCACGGGGCCTCGGCCCGGTTCCTGTACCTGCCCGACGAGCACCACTGGGTGCTTCGCCCGGCCAACACCCGGCTGTGGTACGAGACGGTGCTGGCGTTCCTGGCCGAGCAGCTGCGCGACGAGCCGTTCCGGCGACCGAAGCTGCTGTAGCGCCAACGGCCGGTCGCACACCGGTGAGCAGCGGACACCACCCAGGACGGATCCGGGCCGGGGAGCCGTCGTCAGCGTCTGCTACGCGTCGCCTGGACCCCGACCAGAGGTGATCGCGGTTCGCACCGATCCATGCGCTGGCCCGACCGATCAGCCTTCGTCGAGGACGTCGATCATCCGGATCAGGAACGAGGCCATCTGGTCGCGCCGGACGTTGCCGTCCGGGTTGTAGGTCGAGGCCGAGGTCCCGGTGGTGATCTGCGCGTCAC
>SKJO01000518.1 GCA_007121975.1 Nitriliruptoraceae bacterium
GTACCCACACGGACACCCACGACCGGCTGCGTACGCCGCATCCCCCACACTGGACCATGCGGCGTACCCAGCAGGACACCAGTGACCGCCTCCGTACGCCGCATCCCTCAGCAGCACCCGACCCAGCACCCAACCGACCGCCCAGCGCCCAACCACAAGCGCCCACCGCCCACCCACAAGCGCCCAACGCCCACCCACAAGCGCCCACCGCGCATCAACCGCGCCCCACCGGTCGCCCAACCGCGCACCACCGGTCGCCCAACCGCGCACCACCGGTCGCCCAACCGCGCACCACCCGACGGACGCCGAAGGCGCGCGGACGATGGTCAGCCGGCCGCCGGTCCCCGGCTGACGACGAGGTAGACCCCCGAGACGATCAGGACCGCACCGATCACCCGCACCGGGTCCAACGCGACCCGGTCGCCGAGCACCCCGGAGCTCTCGATCACGAACCCCGCCATCAACTGGGTGGCGGTGACCATCGCCAGGGTCGAGGCCAGCCCCATCCCGCCGACCGCGACCGCGATCGCGGCCACCAGCAGCACCCCCGCCACGCCGGCCAGCAGCCCCCACGGGGCGCGTCGCACCGCCTCCACCTCGAAGGAGGCGCGGGCGACCAGGATGCCAACGACCCCGAAGGCCAGGCCGCCGACGTGCACCCAGGTCGAGGCGACGAAAGGATGCATCCGGGCGCCGAAGGCCCCGACGATGACGGTCTGCACCGCGATGAGCACACCAGCGGTGATCGCGGCCGGGACAGCAAGACGCACACGGACCTCCGTTGGCAGCCGGGACACCTCGACGGGTCGAGGCTCAGAAGCACGCGGCCGCGAGCCAGGGGTAGGGGTTGATCGGGGCGCCTCCGCCCGGGTGCAGCTCGAAGTGCACGTGTGGCGCCCACGGGTCGGCGTTGCCGCTGTACCCGTTCAAGGCGACCAGCTCACCCGCCTCGACCCGGTTGCCGACCGCGCCGTTGGCGTCGATGGAGGCGAGGTGAGCGTAGTAGTACAGGTTGCCGTCGTCGCCGCGCAGGTACAGCCCGATCCCTCCCAGCCGGCTGTTGGAGTGCCGCTCGATCACTCCGGAGGTGAAGGCGAAGGTCGGCTGGTTCGTCGGCGCGAAGACATCGGTGCCCTTGTGCCGACGCCCGCCGCTGCGCGGATGGCCCCAGGTATCGCGGAAGTTGAACGTGCCAGGATCGAAGATGCAGGCGTAGATGCCCTGCTGCGGACCGCGGTCGATCCGACGCTGACGGGCCACGAGGCTGCGGATGCTGTCGGCCTGGTCCTCGGCACGGGTGAGCTCGACCTGCAGGGCCTCCGCCTCCTCACGCATCTGCCGACGGCGCTGCTCGAGGTCCTCGCGCTGCTCGGCGAGCAGGGTACGGGTCTGCTCGAGCGAGTCGCGCAGGGCCAGCGCCTCCTGGATGCGCGCGCCCTCCCGGCGCTGGAGCATCCCGACCATGCCGGCGCGCTGCATCGCCTCGGCCGGCGAGTCGGCGACGAGCAACACCTCGAACACGTCGGTCGCGCCGCGCATGAAGGCGCTGCGCGCCCGGACACCGACCGCCTCGGTGGCCACCTGCGCCTCGCGCTCGAGCTCCTCGGCCTGCAGCTCGAGTTCCTCGAGCTCGACCAGGGCGGTCTCCACCGCGGCCCAGGAGGCCTCATAGGCGTCGGTCGCCGCGTCGAGCTCGTCCTCGAGCTGCCCGACCTGCTGCTCAGCGTCGTCGAGGTCGTCGAGGGTCTGCGCCCGCACCGTGCCGGCCGGGGCCAGCGTCGCGAGCAGCAGCCCAGCGCACAGCAGGCCCACCACCGCACCGCGACCACGGCGCCAAGCGGGCAGACACGGCATCGAGAGCGCTCCATGACCCGGACAACGCGATCGGTACCGGGTCGACCACGGGGCCTGTCACGCGCAGGCCCCGACCACCGAGGGTAGTCGCACTCCCCGGGCCGATCGGCCGAGGTCGACGCCAACGCAGCCGTCGCCGCTTGGGTCCGTGACCCATCCCATCGGTAGGATCCCACGCAGATCCGGTGACGGATCCCGACGCGGAAGGTCCGACCGTGGCAGACGCGCCAAGCTCCCCGAATCCCGCCACCTCGACGTCCGAGCAGGCCCCGACCCGGGACCGGCCGTGGATGATCCGGACCTACTCGGGGCACTCCTCGGCCGCCGCGTCCAACCAGCTGTACCGCACCAACCTGGCCAAGGGCCAGACCGGGCTGTCGGTCGCCTTCGACCTGCCGACCCAGACCGGCTACGACCCCGACCACCTCCTCGCCCACGGCGAGGTCGGCAAGGTCGGGGTGCCGATCAGCTCGCTCGACGACCTGCGCACCCTGTTCGAGAGCATCCCGCTCGAGCAGATGAACACCTCGATGACGATCAACGCCACCGCCATGTGGCTGCTGTCGCTGTACATCGCGGTGGCCGAGGAGCAGGGCGCCGACGTCACCAAGCTCGGTGGCACCACGCAGAACGACATCCTCAAGGAGTACCTCTCGCGCGGCACGTATGCGTTCCCGCCCGAGCCCTCCATGCGCCTGACCAGCGACA
>SKJO01000243.1 GCA_007121975.1 Nitriliruptoraceae bacterium
CAGCAGCGCCTCGCCGATCACGGCGAGCACGATGTAGATCCGCCCGGCGCGCAGCGCCTCGGTGGTGCGCTCGTGGATCACCAGCGGGTAGGCGGCGAAGGTCATCGTGGCGTACAGGGTGTAGAGCGTGACCACGTCGCCGGCGAGCACGACCCCGAGGTTGCCGGTCAGCGTCACCAGCCACGCCGCGGTCAACCCGGCGCTGTCGGCGGCCCGGCTGCGCAGCGCGAGACCGCCCGCGAACCACACCAGGGCGGTCATGGCCAGCAGCACCCGTCCGGGCCCGGGCAGGGCCAGGCGCAGGTCGAGCAGGATCCAGGTCAGGTCCGGTGGGGGACCGGGCGCGCCGGTGAGTGCCAGCACCAGGGCGGGGAGGGGCAGCAGGACCGGCAGCCAGGCGCGGCGTGCGTCGAGCACCAGCGCCAGTCCGGCCGCGAGCAGCGGCAGGACCAGCGGCAGCAGCCAGGCCAGGGCGCTCATCCGCGCCCCAGCAGCTCACGGGCGATCACCTCGGCCCAGCCGATCGGGCTGAGCGGCGCGCCCGACAGCAGGCCCAGCAGCAGCACGCTCGCGCCGGTCGCCAGCGGCGGGAGCAGGAGCCACAGCCCGGCTTCGAGCCGCACGCCGGGAAGCTGCCGACCACCCACGCGCAGGCCGGGCAGCAGCGTCTCGGTGCGGCGGTCCGGGTCGTGGGCGCCGAACACGCGCCCGGGACTCGCAGCTTCGCTGGTCGCGGGCTCGGCAGCCACGCCCGTGCCACGCTCAGTCCCTCCGAGCGTGGCAACTGCCGGCTCGCTCTCCGGGTCGTCAGCGGGCAGCCACGCGCGGCCGATCACCGGCAGGAAGTAGGCGGCGTTGAGCACGGTGCTGGCGACCAGCACCGCGATGACCCAGGGCTGCCCGGCCTCGACCGCGCCCAGCCCCAGGTGCCACTTGGTCATGAAGCCCACGGTGGGCGGGATGCCGATCATCCCGACCGCGGCGACGGTGAAGGTGACCATCGTCACCGGCATGCGGGCGCCCGCTCCGCGCAGCTCGCTGACCTTGGTGATGCTCAGCCCCTTGGCCAGGTTGCCGGCGCAGTAGAACATCGTGACCTTCATCACCCCCTGGTGCACCAGGTGGGCCAGCGCGCCGGTCAGGCTGGTCAACGACACGATCGTGACGCCGAGCACGATGTAGGACAGCTGGCTGACCGTGGAGTAGGCCAGCCGGCGCTTGATGTCGTCCTGCAGCAGGGCCAGCACCGAGCCGTACACGATCGTGACCGCAGCCACGGCGGCCAGAGGGAGCAGCACCCCGAGCTCACGTGCCAGCTCGACGCCGTAGAGGTCGTGAACCACCCGCACGATGCCGAACGCACCGGCCTTGACCACGGCGACCGCGTGCAGCAGGGCGCTGACCGGGGCCGGGGCGACCATCGCCTGCGGCAGCCAGCCGTGCAGCGGTACCAGCGCGGCCTTGACCCCCAGCCCGGCGATGAGCAGCACGAAGATCACCGTCAGCGATGCCCGATGCGACCCGAGCAGCCCGAGCAGCACGTCGGTGCGCCCGAAGGCGACCGTGCCGGCCAGCTGCTGCAGCCACACCACGCCGATCAGCAGCAGCGCGCCGCCGGTGATCGTGTAGAACAGGTAGGCGCGCCCGCCGGCACGGGCCCGCGCGGTGCCCTGGTGCACGACCAGCGGGTAGGTGGTCACCGTCAGCAGCTCGTAGAACAGCAGGAAGGTGACCAGGTTGCCGGCCAGGGCGACGCCGACGGTGGCGGCCACACACAGGCTGAAGAACCCGAAGAACCGGCCGCGGTGGTCGTCGTCGGCGAGGTAGCCGATGGCGTACATGGTGGTGGTCAGCCACAGCAGCGCGGAGAGGAAGATGAACAGCAGCGGGATCGGATCGGCGCGCAGAACCAGGTCGATGCCGGGTAGGAAGCTCGCTCTCCACTCGTAGACCGTGCCGGTGAACACGCCGACCACCAGCACCATCACCAGCGCGACCTTGGTGATGGCGCCGCCCATGTTGATCAGGGTGCGGGTGCGCTCGGCGGCCTCGGGCAGCACGAAGATGGCCGCCGCGGGCACCAGCGAGGTGGCCAGCAGCAGCAGAGGCATCGCCGCGGTGAGCTCCATCAGCCACCGCCCCGGGCCAGGGGAGCCGCCACCTCGACGATCTCGAGCAGCAGCGCAGGGCGCAGCCCGATGATCAACGTGGTCCCGGCCAGGCCCAACGCCACCAGGTCCCGCGCGTCGCGCTTGGCAGGGGGCAGCTCGCCGGTGGGCAGCACCTCGGCTGGCGTGAACGCGACCTTGATGAAGCGCATCAGGTAGCTGACCGTCAGCAGGGTGCCGACCACGATCACCGCCGCCCACCACCACTGCCCGGTCGCGACGCTGGCCAGCAGCAGGTACCACTTGGCGACGAAGCCGCCGGAGGGCGGCAGACCGACCAGGCTCAGCCCCGACACCCCGAAGGCCATGACCGCGATCGGCCGGCGGGCGGCGCTGCCGACCAGCTCGTCCACGTCGGGCCAGGAGCGCTCGCCGTGGGCGGTGCGGTCCTC
>SKJO01000184.1 GCA_007121975.1 Nitriliruptoraceae bacterium
CCGCCGCGGGCGGACCGACGGACGGCCCAAGTCCACCCCGGGGACATCGGCTGAGGGGCGCCGGCGACGGCCCCGCGCCGAGGCGACCGTGTCCCGCGCCGAGCCGACCGAGGCAGCAGCCCAGCCGACCGAGGCAGCAGCCCAGCCGACCGAGGCAGCAGCCCAGCCGACCGAGGCAGCAGCCAAGCCGACCGAGGCAGCAGCCAAGCCGACCGAGGCGTCGCCAGAGCCGGCGGTCTCGGCTGAGGTCTCCGGCGGCACTTCGTCCAGGACCCCGGAGCCGGCCGCACGCACCCGAACCCGGACCCGCGCCCGCGCGCGCGGCAGCCGTGACCCCTCGTCTCGGCCCGAACGCACCGAGCCGGAACGCCGGGCGCCGACCGAGGCGGCAACTGACGCGCCGACCGAGGCGTCAGACGCGCCAGACACGTCGCCGGACGCACCGCCGGACGAGGCACCGCGGCCACCACGACGACGCGGCTCGACGCCGGCACCGGAGCCTGCTGCGGCACCAGACCCTGCCCGCTCCTCACCGCAAGCGTCCCGCACTCGCGAACCCGAGCCGGCGGATCCCCCGACCCCGGGTCAACTCGCCCGCGGTGAGGGGCGGCCCCAGCTCGCCCGGCGCGTGCGCATCGACCACCTGCCCTGAACGACCGGGACGCTCAGTCCGCGTCCCGCCGGCGCAGCAGGACCCGAAGCCCCTGCCCGGCGCGAACGGTCAGCCATGCGCGCTCGCCGCACGCCGGGCACCGGGCCCGCACCCGGTCATGGAACGGATCCCACACGGCCGGGGAGGCAGCCACGCGCAAGGCGCGGGGCAGCGACAGCCCGGTCTCGACGCCACAGCGCGCACAGCGAACCTCGACCTGGGCGCTCGGTGCCGAGCTCGGCGACGTCGAGTACAGCGCCTCCTTGCCCTGATCATCACGCTGCCGTTCGCCACGCGGGCCCGGACGTGGGATGCGGTCGAAGCGCTCCGAGGTCCGACGGGGCGTGGGCTCAGTCACGGAGGTCGTCCTCGGTTCCCAGCACGGCCTCCCGTCGCTCATCGTTCCATCCGGCCGCCTCGAGCAGGTCGACATCGGGCTCGAGCCCGGCGAGCTCGCGGGCGATCGCCCGGTAGGCGGCGACACCCGGGGTGTCCTGTCGCGAGGCGATCAGACTGGTACCCACGGTGGGCGACTCGGCGAACCGGATGGAGCGCCGGACGGGCGGTCCGATCAGCGGCAGCTCGTAGCGCGCCAGCAGATCCTGGAGCACCTCCCGGCTGTGCCGGGTACGCCCGTCGAACAGCGTGGCGATCAACCCGCGGATCTCGAGCCCTCGGTTGGTCAGCCGACGCACGTCCCCGATCGTGTCGAGCAGCTGGGACACCCCGCGGTGTGAGAGCATCTCGCACTGCACCGGGATGAGCACCTGGTCGGCCGCGGTCAGGCCGTTGATGGTCAGGACCCCGAGCGATGGCGGACAGTCGACGAAGACCACGTCGTAGCTGTCGAGCAGGTCGGCGAGCTCACCCCGCAGCAGGTACTCCCGCCCGGTCCGCGACAGCAGCGTGACCTCGGCGCCGGCCAGGTCGATGTTGGACGGCGCGAGATCGAACTCCCCGTGCTGGATGATCGTGTCCAGCAGCCGGCTGCGTCCCACCACGACGTCGTGCAACGACGGCTCGAGAGCGTCGGGGTCATAGCCCAACGAGAACGTCAGGCAGGCCTGCGGGTCGAGGTCGACGACCAGCACCGCCTGGCCGAGCTCGGCGGTCGCCGCCGCGACGTTGACCGCCGTCGTGGTCTTGCCCACACCGCCCTTCTGGTTCGCGACGGCGTACACCACGGCGCTCATCGCATCCCCTGACTGGTCGATCGCACCGCCACCCTCGTCCTCTCGGCGATCCGCCGGATCCTAGCGCGGACCGGGTCGGTACCCGGCGTACCTCACAGCAGACCGAGCTTCGCGGCCTCGGCGACCGCGCCGGCCCGGTTGCGCACGCCGAGCTTGTCGTAGAGTTCCTGCGCGTAGGCCTTGACGGTGCGCTCGGTGACGCCGAGCTGCTCGCCGATCTCGGAGTTGGTCATGCCCTCGGCCATCAGCTCGAGGACCTGCTGCTGTCGGGGCGAGAGATGCGGGCCGGTCTCGACCTTCGGCACGTCGAAGACCATGGTGGCCTCCTCGGCCTGCGATGCCGCCGCTGGGTCCTCGAAGGTGGCCGTCACCGGTCCGAGACTGACCCGGTCCCCATGTCGCACCACCGTGGGTCCGCTCAACTCGGTGCCGTTGACCTTGGTGCCCGCGCTCGACCCGAGGTCGGTGACGATCACCGACCCGGCCTCCTTGCGGATCTGGGCGTGGACCCGCGACACCCTCGGGTCGGGCACCACGTAGGCGTTGTCCTCCCGCCGTCCGATCGTGGCGTCGTCACGGTCGAGCCGGACCACCCGCCCGGCGAGGCTGCCCTCGCTGAAGTGCAGGGTCGGGACCGGGACGATCTTCTGGGCCTTCTGCACCGGCTGCTCCATCTCGGCTCCTGTCGCTGCGGACC
>SKJO01000009.1 GCA_007121975.1 Nitriliruptoraceae bacterium
CCGCGTCCTGGCCGAGCTCGACGCGCACGTGGTCGGCCACGGCCCCCAGCAGCCCCTCGAGCCCGGAGCCCAGCAGCGCGGTGGCGCCGGAGTCACGTTCGGCCAGCGCGGCGCGCAGCGCCTCGGCGCGGGCCACCGACGACGCCCGCTCGGCCTGCAGGCCGCGCACGGCGGTGGCCAGGCGCTCGACCTCGGCGTCGGCCTCGGCGACCTGCTGCTCGGCGCCCTCGAGCTCGGTGGTCAGCTCGACCTCGCTGGTGTCGAGCTGCTGGATCTCCGACTGGACGCCGTCCACCTCCCCCTGGATCTCCACCACCCGGGCATCGAGCGCCGCCAGCGTGGCGCGGGTGCGGTCGAGCTCGGCTTCGACCGAGGCGAGGGTCCCCCGCAGGGCCGCCACCTCGCCCTCGAAGCGCAGCACCCGTTCCCGGTGCTCGGCGCGGCGCTGACGCTCGGCTTCCCGCTCGAGCTCGTAGTGGCGGCGGGCCTGCTCGGCCTCGCGCCGCGCCGTGGAGGCCTCGACCAGCCGGGTGCGGTCCGTCTCCCGGATCGCGGCGCGCTGCGCCACCTCGGCATCGATCCGGGCGGCCTGGTCGCGCAGCTCGGCGGGCGGACGCCCGGCGAAGGGTTCCTCGACGGCTTCGACCAGGTGGCGTCGTTTCGCCTCGATGAGGTCGGCGGTGCCCCGCATCCGTTCCCGCAGGGAGCTGAGCGTGGCCGCGGTTGCCTGGGCCTGCTCAGCGCGCTGGACCAGACCGGCCACCGCCCCGCGCAGCGTGTCCTCGCGCTCGCGGCCGGCCGCGAGCTGCGACTCGCTGGCGGTGAGCTCGTCGCGCAGCTGCTGACCGTCGGCGCCGTCACGGGCCAGCAGCGCTTCGAGCCGGGCGAGCTCCACGGCGGCGAGCCGGGTCCGGACCTCCCGCAGCTCGGCCTGGAGGGCCGCATGGCGGTCGGCGGCCTCGGCCTGCCGTTCCAGCGGTCGCAGCTGGCGCCGCAGCTCGCGCAGCACCGTGGCGAGCTTGTCGATGTGCCCCTCGACCTGCTCGAGCTTGCGCAGCGCGCGCTCGCGGCGACGGCGGTGCTTGAGGATGCCGGCCGCCTCCTCGATGGTGCGGCGCCGCTCCTCGGGCCGGGCGTTGAGGATCTCGTCGAGCTGCCCCTGGCCCACGATCGTGTGCAGCTCCCGACCGAGCCCGGTGTCCGACAGCAGCTCCTGGACGTCGAGCGCCCGGACCTGCTCGCCGTTGAGCTCGTAGGCGGTCTCGCCGTCGGCCTGGATCGTGCGCCCGATGGTGACCTCGGCGAACTCGGCCGCGGAGGCCGCCGAGCCGAGCGCCCCGCCCCGCAGCCGCCCGTCGGAGTTGTCGATGGTGATCTCCACCCGGGCCTGGGAGGCGCGGGAACGGGTCGGCGACCCGGCGAAGATCACGTCGGACATCGCCCCGCCCCGGACCTTCTTGGCCGAGTGCGTCCCGAGTACCCAGGCCAGCGCGTCGACGACGTTGGACTTGCCCGAGCCGTTGGGACCGACGACCACCGTGATGCCCGGCTCGACCTCGAGCACGGTGCGGTCGGCGAACGACTTGAAGCCGCGCATCGTCAACGACCGCAGGAACACACCGACTCCAGCCGGGCGGGGAACGGAGGCGCTCAGGGTGCCGTGGGCTCCCCGGCAGCCACCGTGGCCCGGGGTGCGGGACGTCCGGGCTCCGAGGGCGCGGCGGCCAGTGCCTCCTCGGCGCGTTCGAGCGCCGCCTCGAGCTCGGCGACCCGAGCACGCAGTGCACGGATCTCGTCGAGCAGACGCACCGAATGAACGTCGGTTCGACCACCGACCAGCGCCTTGCCCATCGCCTTCGCCTCCGCCGCGAGCCCTGCTGATGCTAGCCGCTCGAAGACCGCCGCGCCGAGGTCAGCGCCGGACCTCGAACCCGCCGAGGCCCTGCGGGCTGCGGTGCTCCACCTCGAGGTGGTCCACCACCGCCGAGGGCGGGCCCCCCGTACTGATCCAGGCCTCCACGGCCTCGACCGCGTCAGGTGTGCCCTCGAGCCACGCCTCGACCGTGCCCTCGGGGCGGTTGCGCACCCAGCCCGAGACGCCATGATGCTGCGCGGTGCGGCGGGTGGCGGCGCGGAAGAACACCCCCTGCACCCGCCCGTGCACCACGATCCGTCGGGCGACGACCCGTTCCTGCGCTGCCACCACGCCGGCCTCCGGCTTCAGATCATGCACTGAGCGCAGTGGAAGGTGTAGATGCCCTTCTTGATCCGTGTGCGCGTGATGGGGCGGCGGCACCGCGGACACGGCAGTCCGGCACGGCCGTAGACCTTGAGGTGCTCGGCGACCTCACCGTCGTCGTCGATGGCCGACTCGGCCTCGTGCTCGTCGAGCGAGGAGCCGGCCGCCTTCATGGCCGCGACGATGACCTCCTGCATCGCCCGGTACAGCCGGCGTACCTCCTGCGAGGACAGCTTCGCCGAGGGGTGATCGTGGCGCAGCCCGGCCTCCCACAGGATCTCGTCGCTGTAGACCGGCCCGAGCCCCACGATCAGCGACTGGTCGATGAGCAGCAGCTTGAGCGGCCGGTCGGCCTCGTGCAGGAACCGCGCGAACTCCATCCAGGTCGGGTTGTCGTCGAGCGGATCGAGCGCATCGGGCGGGATCCCCGCGGCCTCGAGCGCGGATGCGGTGGCGACCACCCCGGTGTGCACGTCGGGCTCGTCGCTGGCGTCCGAGACGTGCAGCGCACCACCGATGGTGAAGCTGACCACCAGATGGGTGTCGTCGGCGGCGGCCTGCTTGGCGGTCTCGCGGTGCAGCGAGCCGTTCTCCCCGGGGTCGATGACCCAGGTCAGGTCGGCATCGAGGTCGAGGAACAACGTGCGTCCACGGCGTCGTGCGGCCTCGATCTTGCGCTCCTCGAGCGCCTTGACGAACTCGGGTCGGTTGCGGTGGAAGGGCCGGACGATGGCCGGAGTCTGCACCGTGACCTCCTTGACCTTCTTGCCCACCACCTCCTTCTCGAGTTCCTTGCGCAGAACCTCGACCTCGGGCAGTTCGAGCACCACGGACTCCGATCCACGCCTCCAGGCACCGGGACCCGACCCTAGCCGACCGGACCCGGGCGGTTCATCGCGGCCGAGCGGACGGGGCGGGCTGCTCGGCCCCTTCGATCAACTGCCGGTAGGCCTGCTGGGCAGCGCGCTGCTCGGCCTGCTTCTTGCTGCGTCCGATGCCCTGCCCGACCACCTCGCCCCGCACCGAGACCGTGGCCGTGAACTGCTTGTCGTGGTCGGGTCCGACCTCGCTGAGCTCGTAGCGGGGCAGCAGCCGGAAGCGCAGGGCGGTCAGCTCCTGCAGGCTGGTCTTGTAATCCAACGACTCGGTGTGCGCGGCCAGCCCGACCAGCCGCCCGGCGAACAGGCGCTGGATCAGGTCGTAGGCGGTCGCGAACCCCTGGTCGAGGTAGACCGCACCGAACACGGCCTCGAGGGTGTCGGCCAGGATCGAGTCCTTGTCCCGGCCCCCGGAGGCATCCTCGCCCCGCCCGAGCCGCACGAACGCCCCGAGGCCGACGTCCCGTGCCACGGCGGCCAGCGTGCCGGTGCGCACCGCGGCGGCGCGCAGCTTGGCGAGCCGGCCCTCGGGGTCGGCGGGGTGGGCCTGGAAGATCTCGTCGGTGACCACCAGCGCGAGCACCGCGTCACCGAGGAACTCCAGGCGCTCGTTGTGCGCCACGCCCCCGTGCTCGAACGCCCACGAGCGGTGCACCAGCGCCTGCTCGAGCAGTTCGATGGCGTCGACATGGACGTCGAGCAGCGCGGCGAGCCGGGTCGCCGCGTCCAGATCGCCCACCCCCACGCCGATCGCCACTACTCGACCTCGACCACCGTCCTGCCGTCGTAGGTGCCACAGGTCGCGCACACCGTGTGCGGACGGGTGGGGGCCTTGCAGCGCTTGCAGACGGCGGCGGTCGGCACCGGGGTACGCCGCCACTGCGCCTTGCGGCTGCGGGTGCGCGAGCGGGAGGTCTTGCGCTTGGGGACGGCCATCGGGCGGGCTCCTGGTCGAACGGGTCGGGGGGATCAGGCCTCGTCGCGCAGGTCGAGCTCGGCGAGCACGGCCCAGCGCGGGTCGGCGGCAGGCTCCGGGTCGTGGCCGCAGTCGTCGAGGTTGCGGTTGGCTCCGCACACCGGGCACAGCCCCCGGCAGTCCTCGGCGCACAGCACGCGCACCGGCAGGTCCACGAGCAGCGCGTCACGCACCATCGTGGTCAGGTCGATCGCGGTGAGGTCGTCGATCAGCTCGTAGCCGGGGTCGGCCTCCTCACCCTCCTCGCGCCGGGTCGGGTCGACGAACAGCTCCGCGACCTCGACCTCGCGGTCGTCCGGGCAGGGTTCGAGGCAGCGGCCACACGGCCGCTCGATGCGCGCGCGCACCCGGCCCCGGACCAGGATGCCCTCGACGACCGAGTCGAGGTGCAGGTCGAGGTCCACGGGGTCCTCGACCGCACCCTCGGCCGGGGTCCAGGGATCCTCACCGAAGGCCGCCACCTCGACCGCACGGCGAAGCTCCCGGGTGGCACCCGGGTGGCCGACGAGGTCGGTGACAGGAACGTGCACGGCAGGTGGCCTTCGAACGACGGCGTTCGCGGCGCGCAGGACCCGCGAGCGGGGCGCGCAAGGACGGCGGGCCGTCGGCCCGCCGGGCGAACGACGGTACCACAGGCCCCGGGGGTGCAGCGGCGTCGTCCTGCGCTCAGCCCCCGAGGTCGTCGGGTGAGGCCTCGGCGAGGTCGTCGGCCGCGAGGTCGTCGGCGGCGATGCGTCCCCGCAGCCGTTGCCGACCCTTCTCGACCGCGCTGAGCGTCTTGTGCAGCACGACCTCGAAGTTGGCGAGCTTGGCGTCGACGTAGTCCTCGGCCTCGAGCCGGATCTGGCGCGCGTGCTCACGGGCGTCGTCCACCAGCCGGTGGGCGTCGCGTTCGGCGGCGCGCACGATCTCCTGCTCGGAGACGAGCCGTTCGCG
Organism: Nitriliruptoraceae bacterium; assembly: GCA_007121975.1. GTDB lineage: Bacteria > Actinomycetota > Nitriliruptoria > Nitriliruptorales > Nitriliruptoraceae > SKJO01. Next base: position 5,030 of record SKJO01000009.1, read on the forward strand.
CTCGGCGCGGGCGTCGTCCACCAGCCGGTTGGCGTCCGCATGCGCCCGTTCGAGGATCTCGTCGCGCTCCTTGATGACCCACCGGGCCTGGGTCAGCTCGTCGGGCAGCGAGGAGCGCAGCTCCCCCACGAGGGCTTCGACCTCGGCCCGGTTGACCATCACCGAGGCCGACAGCGGGACGGCCTTGGCCTCGGAGACCAGCCGGTCGAGCTGGTGCAGCTTGGCCTCCACGTCGGGGGGCACGCCACGGTGCTCGCTCATCGGGACCTCCGGGGGACCTGCAGCAACCGCCACCAGCCGATGCTACCCCCCGCCCGGGGCCGACCGGTCCGTCCCGACGGCCAGCTTGGCGTGCAGCGCCGCCTCGACGCGTGGCGGCACAGTGCCGGTCACGGGTCCGCCGTAGCGCGCCACCTCCTTGACCAGCGAGCTCGACAGGTAGGAGTGCTCGGGGCTGGTCGACAGGAACATGGTCTGGACCCCGGCGATGCGCTGGTTCATCTGGGCCATCTGCAGTTCGTACTCGAAGTCGCTGACGGCCCGCAGGCCCTTGCACACCACCCCGATGCCCTGAGCCCGGCAGTAGTCCACCAGCAGGCCCTGGAAGCGATCGACCTCGACGTTGCCGAATGCGGCGGTCTCGGCCGCGATCAGCTCGAGGCGCTCCTCGACGCTGAACAGGGCCTGCTTGCGGGGGTTGTCGAGGACGGCCACCACCACCCGGGGGAAGCAGGCCGCGACCCGCTCGATGATGTCGAGGTGGCCGAACGTGATCGGATCGAAGCTTCCGGGACACACCGCGGCGACGCTCACCGGTCTCCCTCCTCGGGCTCCTCGGGCTCCTCGGGCTCGGGTCCGGGCGCGTGGGCGCGGACCAGCACCGTGTCACCGTAGCGGCGGGGCTCCTCGACGCCGATCCCCGCCGGCCAGCGCAACGGGGTGGAGCGCACCGAGCGCTCCACCACGACCACCGCGTCCGGTGCGAGCTGGGCGGGCAGGGCCGCCAGAGCCGCCGAGGGATCCTGGTCGTAGGGGGGATCGGCGAGCACGAGGTCGAAGGGAGCGGTGGCCAGCGGTGCGGCCAGGACCCGGGCGACCTCACCCACGATCACGTACATGGCGTCGAGGCCGACCACCTCGATGTTGCGCCGCAGGGCGGCCAGCGCCGCCCGGTCACGCTCCACGAAGGTGACCGTGGCCGCCCCCCGCGAGCGTGCCTCGAGCCCGAGCCCGCCCGCGCCCGCATACAGGTCGAGCACGCGGGCGCCCGGCAGGAGCGGCTGCAGCGAGGCGAACAGCGCCTCCTTGACCCGGTCGGCGGTCGGTCGCACCTGCGGACCGCGGGGGGCGGTCAGCCGCCGTCCCCGGGCGGCACCGGCGATCACCCGCACGGATCGGCCGGCGGGTCGCCCGACACCCCGAGGGTGGCCAGGAGGAACGCGAGCACGGTTGCCTCGTCCTGCCAGGCGTCGTACCGGCCCGAGCGTCCCCCGTGCCCGGCCCCGAGCTTGGTCTCGAGCAGCACCGGTCCCCCGCCGGTGGCGGTGTCGCGCAGCCTGGCGACCCACTTGGCCGGCTCCCAGTACTGCACCCGGGGATCGTTGAGTCCGGCGGTCACGTACAGCGCCGGGTAGGCCGCCGCCTGCACGTTGTCGACCGGCGAGTAGCCGGCGATGACCGGGTAGAACTCGGGGTCGGCGGGGTTGCCCCACTCCTCGTACTCGATCACGGTCAGCGGCAGGCTCGGGTCCGACATGGTCGCCAGCACGTCCACGAAGGGCACCTCGGCGACCGCGGCGGCGCACAGGGCGGGGCGCAGGTTCAGCGCCGCGCCGACCAGCAACCCTCCCGCGGACCCGCCGCGGATCGCGAGCCGCTCGCGCCGCGTCACCTGCGCGTCGAACAGCTGGTCCGCGCAGGCCACCAGGTCGTGGAAGGTGTTGGGCTTGGCGTGCAGCCGGCCCTGCTCGTACCACGCGCGCCCGAGCTCGCCGCCGCCACGCACGTGCGCGATGGCGAACACCACCCCCCGGTCGAGCAGGCTCAGCCGCGAGCTCGAGAAGCCGGGGTCGATCGACAGCTCGTAGGAGCCGTAGCCGTACAGCAGGCAGGCGGCGGTGCCGTCCAGCGGGGTGCGCACGTGACGCACGAGGCTGATCGGGACGCGGGTGCCGTCGGGGGCGGTGGCCCAGTCCCGCCAGCTGACGTAGTCGTCGCGGTCGAAGCCGCCGCCCACCTCCTGCTGCTTGAGCACCTCGCGCGTCCCGGTGACCAGGTCGACGTCGATCACCTGCCCCGGAGTGGTCAGCGAGGTGTAGCCGATGCGGAGCACCGACCGGTCGAACACCGGGTTGGCCCCGAGCGCGGTGGCCGCGACCTCCTCCTCGACCTCGAGCACCTCACCGAGCCCGGTGTCGGGATCGACGATGCGCAGCTGGGTCCGGGCCTGGGTGCGCTCGGAGAGCACGAGGTGGTGGGCGAAGGCGTCGGCCGACTCGAGCCGGATCCCCGGACGGTGGCCGATGAGCTCCTGCCAGCGGTCACGGCCCGGGTCGTCGACCGGCGCGACACACAGCTTGAAGTCCCGGGCCCCGTCGGCGTTGGTGACCAGGTACAGCCGTTCGCCGCGGTGATCGAGGTCGTACTCGACCCCCTCCTCGCGCGCGGCCACCAGACGGGGCGGCGCCGCCGGATCGTCGGCGGGCAGCAGCGACCACTCGCTGGTGACCTTGCTCCCGGCCACCACGGCCAGGTACGCGTCCGAGCGGGTCCGGCCCACGCCCAACCAGTAGCGCTCGTCGGGCTCGACCACCAGCCGCTCGTCCTCGCTGGCCGGGGTGCCCAGCCGGTGGCGCCACACCTCGTGGGGCCGCCAGGCGTCGTCGGGCACGGTGTAGAGGAAGGTGGCCGAGTCGTCGTACCAGGCCAACCCGTAGGCGGCGCGCGGGATCTCGTCGTCGAGCAGCCGCCCGGTGACCAGCTCCCGCACCCGGATGGTGAAGACCTCGTTGCCGGTCAGGTCGACCGCCTCGGCCGCGAGCCGGTGGTCGGGGCTGACCGCGAAGGCCCCGAGCCGGTAGTACTCCTGGCCGTCGGCCTCGGCGTTCTCGTCGAGCAGCACGACCTCGTCCGCCGGGGGATCCCACGGATCGACCGCCCGGCGCCGCTGCGCGCTCAGGGCACGCACGTCGTCGACGACCCCATCGGGCGCCGGCCGCCGGCAACGGATCGGGTACTGCGCGCCGGCCAGGGTGCGGCGGTAGTACAGCCAGCCGCCATCGAGCACGGGGACCGAGGCGTCGGTCTCGCGGATCCGGCCCCGGATCTCCTCGAACAACCCCGCGCGCAGCTCGGCGAGCGGGGCGAGCACCTGCTCGGCGTAGGCGTTCTCGGCCTCGAGATGGGCCCGCACGGCCGGATCATCGCGCTCGCGCAGCCAGTGGTACGGGTCGTCGACGACCCCGTCGGGCCGATCCACCCGGTGCGGGCGCCGCTCGACGCGGGGCGGATGCGGGGAGAGATCGAGTTCGGGCACGGACGACTCCTTGGTGGCGCCGGCGCGAGCCTAGGGGCCGCCCGGCCCGGGGTCCGGCGCCGTCGGGTCCTCGGGGGGCAGGTGGACCGCGACGGTGGTCCCCGCACCGAGCGCGCTGTCGACCGTGACGAAGCCGTCGTGGCCCCGCACGATCGCGAGCACCGTGGCCAGGCCGAGCCCGGTTCCCTGCTCGCGGGTGGTGAAGAACGGCTCGAACATGCGCGCGCGGGTGGTCGGGTCCATGCCCCGACCGTCGTCGCGGACCGCGAGCCGCACGAAGGTCCCGGGACGGGCGTGGCCGTGGGCCTGCGCCGGGACCGACGCCACCTCGACGTCGTCGAGGGAGATCGTGAGCGTGCCCCCGTCGGGCATCGCCGAGCGCGCGTTGCCCACGAGGTTGACCAGCACCTGCTCGAGCTGGGTCACCTCAGCGACCACCCGCTGCCGGGCGTCACCGGTCAGCTGCCAGCGGACCGCCGGACCGAGGCTGTCGTCGAGGAACCGCTGCAGTCCCCGCACCAGCTGCCAGGGATCCACCGCCCGGCGATCCGCCGCGGCGTCGCGGGCGACGCTGAGCACCTGTTCGACCAGCCGTCGGCCGCGCTCGGCGCTGTCGACGATGGTGTCGAGGGCCGCGGCGAGGTCGGGCGGGAGCTCGGCGGTGGCGAGCAGATCACCGGCCATCACGATCGGCGCGAGCACGTTGTTGAGGTCGTGGGCGACCCCCCCGGCCAGGGCTCCCAGCGTCTCCATGCGCTGAGCGCGCAGCGCCTTGCGCGCCAGGTCGCGGCGCTCGGTGATGTCCGCCAGCCCGCCGATCATGCGCCGGGCACGCCCCGACGGGTCACGCACGATCAACCCCCGGTCCGCGACCCACCGCACCTGCCCGTCATGGCGCAGGATGCGGTACTCGCGGGCCCAGCGCTCGAGGCCACCGGCCAGCGCCGTGCGCAGGCTGGCCGCGACCTCGGCGCGGTCCTCGGGGTGGATCAGCTCGGACCAGGCCTCGAGCGGCCGGGACCCCGCGTCGTGCTCGGAGGCGAACAGTCGGGCGTAGCCGGGTCCCCACCACACCGTGTCCGCATCGACGTCGAGGTCCCACACCACATCGGTGGTGGCCTCGGCCACGAGTCGGAACCGCCGCTCGGTGTCGCGCAGCCGGGTGTCGGCGCGCTGCCGCTCGATGGCGACCCCGGCCAGCCCGGCGAGGTCCTCGAGCCGCTGGCGGTCCCGGGAGCCGGGCGCGCCGCCATCCGCGGGCCGCACCACCAGCAGCCCGAGCACGACGGCGTTGGACCCGAGGACCGG
>SKJO01000066.1 GCA_007121975.1 Nitriliruptoraceae bacterium
CGATGAACTTCATCAGGAAGCCGTACAGGCGGAAGCTCTCCTCGGCGGTCTCGCGGGGACGGTCCACCCCGGCGACCACCGCGGCGAGGTTCATCATCAGCTCGTGGCCGAGGTCGACGAGCTCGGCGCGGCCCTGCTCGACGTACGGGGTCAGCGTGCGCGCCACCACCGGTGGGAAGCGCTGCTCCTGGAACTCGAGGAAGACCTCCCGGCGGAACAGGCGGTTCTCGAGCCGGCGCCGCTGCCGGTGGTCATCGCCGTGGAGGTTGACGAGCACGTCGGACATCACGACCTCGCCCTCGTCGTACAGGGCCTGGCGGAACGACCGCTGCCGGTAGGCGTCCTTGGCCTCGTCCCACGTCGTGATGGTCGCGACGGCTGGCTGATCTCCCATGGTTCTCTCCCTGAACCCGCGTGCGCCTCCCCCGCCGGCGTCAGGACGACGCCGACGCCGCCGCCGTCGTCGTCACGCGCCCGCAGGGGGCGATCGTTCGATCTGCACGCAGGATAGGCAGACCTCGGGGGCGGGGTCAACCATTTGGTAGCAAGATGGCTAACGACGCTCTAGGCTGACGTCGGGACGAGGTCGGAGGAGGTCACGTGCAGACGCGGGCCGTGGTCACGGGTGCCGCTCGGGGGCTTGGCGCCGCCATCGCGGACAGGCTCACGGCGCAGGGCACGGAGGTGGTCCGCCTCGACCTCGCCGCGGGACCGGGCGTTCGGGCCGCCGACGTCACCGACCACGCGGCGATCGCGGCCCTGGCCGAGGAGCTCGGACCGGTCGACGTGCTGGTCAACAACGCCGGCCGGTGGCTGTTCGGCCCGCTGGAGGACGTGAGCCCGGAGCAGTTCGCCGCCGCGATCGACGTCAACCTGCGCGGCGCGTTCCACACCACCCAGGCCTTCGGGCGCGGCATGCTCGAGCGCGGGCGCGGAGCGATCGTCAACATCACCTCCATCGCCGGCCGGCACGCCAACCCGCGGGTCGGCGGCTACTCGGCCTCCAAGGCCGGCCTGGAGGCGCTGACCCGGCAGACCGCCCTGGAGTGGGGCGCACGCGGCGTGCGGTGCAACGCGGTCGCCCCGGGACTGATCCCGACCCCCGGGACCGGCGACGTCTACGACGATGCCGCCACCCGGGACGAGCGCGCCCGGCGGGTCCCCCTCCAGCGGCTGGGGACCCCCGAGGACGTGGCGGAGGTCGTGGCCTTCCTGGTCTCCCCCGCCGCCGCCTACGTCACCGGCGAGGTGATCCACGTCGACGGTGGGGTGTCCCACGCCCTGATGAGCCTGCTCGCCCGCCCACCGGCCCTGCCGGATCCGGGGGTGTCGACATGAGCGGGGCCAGCCGCCGGATCACCGACCAGCTGCTGCGCGCGGTGCACCAGCGGGACGTCGCCGCGGTCGTGGCCTGTTTCGTGCCCGACGGCTCGTGGCAGAACGTGCCCGAGCCCCCGGCCCGTGGCCACGAGCAGCTGCGCGCGCTGTTCGCGCCGATCCTGGAGCGCTCGAGCCAGGTGCACTGGGAGGTGCGATCCGCGGCCTACGAGCCGACCCGGGCCTGGCTCGAGCGCGTCGACCGGTTCGTGATCGACGGCCGCGAGCGCGCTGCGCACTGCCACGGGGTGTTCGAGGTCGATGCCACCTCGGGGCTGCTCGTGGAGGTCCGTGACTACGTGGATCTCGCCTCCTGGCGCCGGCAGCTCGCGGACGTGCACTGGTGATCGCCCGGCCCGACAGGAAGGATCGACCATGACCATCGTCTGTGGCTACACGGACCGTCCCGAGTCCCAGGCCGCCCTGCGCTGGGGGGTGCGCGAGGCGCAGCTGCGCGGGCTGCCGCTGCACGTGCGGCGCACCTTCCCCGAGCAGCCCACCGACAGTCCCGGGCAGGTCCGTGACTGGCAGGCCCGGGTCGAGCAGGCACGGGCCGACGGTGAGCACATCCTGCAGCAGCTGTGCGACGCCGGGGTCGAGGGCAGCTACGACCTGATCGTCTCGCCGGCCGACAGCACCGCCACCGAGCTGCTCGCCACGGCAAGGGAGCTCGGCGCCGAGCTGCTCGTGATCGGCCTGCGCCGCCGCTCGCCGGTCGGCAAGCTCGTGCTCGGCAGCGTGTCCCAGAGCGTGCTGCTCGGGGCGGACTGCCCGGTGCTCACCGTCAAGGCCGACGACTGACCACCCCCACCCCCCAGGAGGCAGGAGCATGGCCCGAGAGCTCAAGTCCGCCACCGCCAAGCCCCCGCACGGCGCCGACCCCGAGCTCACCGCGCGGGTCGCGGCGCTGATCGAGGAGGTCCGCCGGCACGGTGACGAGGCCGTGCACCGCCTCTCTCGGCGCTTCGACGGCTGGGACCGTCGAAGCTTCCGGCTCGACGACGACGAGATCGCCCGGGTCGTCGCGGGGGTCGACGAGCGCGTCCTCGACGACATCCGTTTCGCCCAGGAGCAGATCGGCGGGTTCGCGCGTCACCAGCTCGCGACCCTCTCGGACCTCGAGGTGGAGACGCTGCCCGGCGTGGTCCTCGGCCAC
>SKJO01000217.1 GCA_007121975.1 Nitriliruptoraceae bacterium
CGAATCTGTCGCCGTGCTGCCGTGCGCTGCCGTGCGCCGTGCGTTGCCGTGTGCTGTCGGGCGCTGCCGTGCGCTGCCGTGCGCCGTGCGCCGTGCGATGCGGCGTACCCATCCGGTCATGGCTGTCCGGTTGCGTACGCCGCATCCTCCACGCTGGACCACGTGGCGTACCCACCCGGTCATGGGCGTCCGGTTGGGTACGCCGCATCGAAGGAGGCCTCGTCGAGCGGCGCCGACGTGACCGGGCGTCGAGCCCAGGCCCCGGCCCCAACCCCCGACCGCCGGCACCGACCGCTGACCACCCCAGACCCCGCCGATCTGTTCCGAACCCGACCAGGTCCCGTAACCTTGTGTTCAGCCTCGGGAGCGGCGTCCACCAGCGTGCGGTGCGCTCCCCGAGCGCGCGCTTCGACGCACCGAGGAGGCCCCGTGGCCGATTCCGAGCAGAACGAGCCGCCCGGCGACGAGATCGGTCCGGCCGAGAACGACTCGCTGCTGCGCGAGGTCGAACCGCTCGACCTCGGCGAGCTGGCGAACCCGTCGACCTTCCTGGAACTGCTCGGTGACGCCTTCCGCGACGTCGCGGGCGATCTCGTCAGCCGCCTGCCGTGGCTGATGGTCGGACTCGTGGCGCTGGTGATCGTCATGCTCGTCGGGCGCCTGGTCGCGGCGGGCCTCAACGCCGGGATGCGTCGGGCCAACACCGACTTCGCGGTGCGCCGGCTGGTCGTGAACCTGCTGCGCATCGCCGCGCTGTCGCTGGCGGTGCTGATCGCCCTGTCGATCTTCGGGCTCGACATCCGTGGGGCGCTCGCCGCGATCGGGTTGGTCGGTCTCGCGCTCGCCTTCGCCCTGCAGAACATCCTCGAGAACCAGATCTCGGGGATCCTGATCCTGACGCGCAAGCCCTTCGTGCGCGGCGACCTGATCGTCACCAACGACTACGAGGGCTACGTCGAGGACATCGACCTGCGGGTCACCACCCTGCGGGAGCACGACGGCAAGACCACCCTCGTGCCCAACGCGCACGTGCTCACCAACTCGATGACCAACTTCACCCGGCGGGGGACCCGGCGCACGACCGTCAACGTCGGCATCGACTACCGCGACGACCACGACCTCGCGACCGAGGTGTTACATGCCGCCCTGATCGGCGTCGAGGGGGTGCTCGAGGACCCAGTGCACGAGGTGCTGCTCGTCGGCTTCGGTGACTCCTCGATCGACTTCGAGGTGCGGTTCTGGACCGACGCGGACAACAAGACGGTGCGCCAGACCCGCCACCGGGTGATCTCGGCCTGCAAGCACGCGCTCGACGCCGACGGGATGACCATCCCCTGGCCGATCCGCACCCTGGCCGCCGACCGCGATCCGCTGGAGCTGCGGCCGGGCACCGAGCCGTCGGGCAACGGCGAGGCTGCGCGCAGGTCAAGCAACGTCGAGGAGGCACGGGACCGGACCTGAGCGTGCCCGGCGCCCCTCAGGGGTGTCGCGCGGGCACCGGCCCCGCATCCACTCGGGCAGTGCCCGGCGGGAGGCGGCAGCACCAATAGGTGTGCGTTCCCGTAGGAGGGGCATGTCCAGGATCCTGCATCGTCATGTGGGCAAGCAGACGCCGCCGTCGGGTCGTGGGTTGTGCGTGCCCTGGCGGACACGAAGGCCGGTAGCCAGTGAACGGCAGAGGGACACGTGATGGCCGTTGTGGTCGAACTCCATGTTCCCGGCGTGGTCGTTGACCAATACTCGCATCGCGAGCAGTAGCGCGAAGGTGCCGAGCGGGGCGATGGTTCGTTGTGCCTGCGGTCTGCCGGTGGTGGTTCCCGCCGGCTCAAGCGTTGGTCGAGGTCGATCAGGTTCGGACGCCGACAATGGACCTGCAGTGGTCGTTCGGGCCCCCTGAACGGCCACCCAGAACCTTCAGGCAGCAGGCCAGATGCCGGAGGCATCGGGTCAACGGGTCGGGCCGCCGACATGGAACTGAACGATCAGTGCGCTATCGTTCCGTGCCGGACCACGGATCGGGAGGGCCCGGTTGGACGGCGACGTGCTCGGTACGCGGATCGACCCGACGAGCGAGGGCTTCGGGCGCAACCGCGAGCGCAACCTCGAGCTGCTCCGCGCCATCGACGAGCAGCTCGCGACCGCACGCGGCGGGGGAGGCCCCGACAAGCTCGCCCGGCACCGCTCGCGCGACAAGCTCACCATCCGCGAGCGCATCCAGTTGCTCGTGGATCCCGACACCCCGTTCCTGGAGCTGCAGCCGCTGATCGGCTGGGGCAGCGACTTCCACGTCGGCGGCTCCTCGGTGCAGGGCATCGGGGTGGTCGAGGGCGTCGAGTGCCTCATCAGCGGGTCGGACCCGACCGTCAAGGGCGGCGCGTCCAACCCGTTCAGCGTCACCAAGGCACTCAGGGGCCTGCAGATTGCCCGGGAGAACCGGCTGCCGGCGATCAACCTCACCGAGTCCGCCGGTGCGGACCTGCGCACCCAGAAGGACATCTTCGTGCGCGGCGGGCGGACCTTCCACGACCTGACC
>SKJO01000434.1 GCA_007121975.1 Nitriliruptoraceae bacterium
CAGCCGGGATCTGCCCCCGGCGCCCACCGCCAGCCGGGATCTGCCCCCGGCGCCCACCGCCAGCCGGGATCTGCCCCCGGCGCCCACCGCCAGCCGGGTGGCAGCGTGGCGCCGGTCAGGCCCAGCAGATGGTCGGCCAGGCCCCGGTCGACGACTTCCACCGTGGTGGTCTCCTCGGAGCGGTCGACGTCGCACGGCAGCACCGCGACCCCGAACCGGCGGCACTCGTCCAGCAGCAGCCGCCGCGGGTACATGCCGGGGTCGTGGGTGAGCAGCCCGGCCATCAGCTCCGGCAGCAGGTGGGCCTTGAGGAACGCGGAGCGGTAGGTGGGAACCGCGAACGCCGCCGCGTGCGCCTTGCAGAACCCGAAGGAGGCGAAGGACGTCAGCTGCTGCCACACCTGCTCGGCAGCCTCCCGCGGGATCCCCCGACGATGGGCACAGGCCAGCACCCAGCCCCGCAGCGCCCCCAGCCGGTTTTCGTCGGCCAGCTGACGACGCACGAGATCGGCGTAGGCGAGGTCGCAGCCGGTCATCGCCGCCACCACGCCCATGACCTGCTCGTGGTAGACGATCACCCCGTGGGTCTCGGCCAGCACGTCCTTGAGCAACGGATGGGCGTAGGTCGTGGGCTGCTCGCCGTGCCGGCGCGCGACGAACGGCGAGACCATGTCGGCCTTCACCGGGCCGGGTCGGAACAGCGAGATCTCGGTCACCAGGTCGCCGAGGTGCTCGGGCTGCAGACGCGCCAGCAGCTCACGCTGTCCCGGCGACTCGATCTGGAACATCCCGATCGACTCCGCGCTGCGGATCAGCTCGTAGGTGGGGCCGTCCCCCTCGGGGATCTCCCGCACGTCCAGCCGCCCGTGGGCGTCCCGCCCCGGCAGCGAGGGGTCCGCCGGACGGGTCGGCGGCCGGGGCCCCTCGCCGTTGACCAGATCCATGCAGTGACGCATGGCCGAGAGCATGCGCACACCCAGCACGTCGAGCTTGAGCAGGCCGAGCGCGGCCACGTCGTCCTTGTCGAAGGGCGACATCGGAAACCCCGGAGCATCCGATCCGGCACCGTCCGCGCCTGCGCGAGCGTGGGCGGAGCGCTCCAGCGGGGTGCGGTCGGTCAGCCGCGTGTCGGCCAGCAGGATCCCGCACGGGTGCAGGGCCAGGTGGCGCGGGAAGCCATCGATGCGCTCCACGAGGTGGAGCAGGGTCTCCAGCTGCCCGGCATCCAGCCGCGAGCCCGACAGCTCCGGCAGGCGCGCGATCGCGGCCCGCACGTCCCGGGCACGGGCATGCACGAACCCCTTGGCGATGCCGTCGAGCTCGTCCGCCGGCAGGCCCAGCACCTTGCCCACCTCCCGGATCGCCGAGCGCGCCTGGAAGGTCTCCACCATCGCCAGGCAGGCGGTGCGGTCCTCACCGAACCGGCGCAGGACGAGCTCGTAGACGTCCTCGCGCCGTGCCGACTCCACGTCGAGGTCGATGTCGGGCAGCTCGTCGCGGTAGGGGTTCATGAACCGCTCGAAGGCGAGGTCGTGCGCGATCGGGTCGACGTCGCTGATCCCCAGCGCGTAGCAGACGAGGCTGCCGGCGGCCGAGCCTCGGCAGGCCACCAGCACGTCCATGGCCCGGACCTCGTCGACCACCTCGGCGACGGCGAGAAACAGCTCGTGCAACGCGAGCCGGTCGATCATCTGAAGCTCACGCTCGAGCCGGTCACGCACCGCCGGGCTGATGCGCTCGTAGCGGCGCTCCACGCCACGCCAGCAGCGGTGGCGCAGGTCGCCCGCCGCCTCGTGCGGGTCGAGGCCCAGCAGGCGCGGCACATGGAGGTTGCCGATCCCCAGGTCCACCTCGCAGGAGATCGCGAGCTCGTAGGCGGCCTCCAGCAGGTCAGGACGCTCGGCGAAGCGCGCGTGCTGCTCGGCGGGGGTGGTGAACTGGGCCTGGGCCGTGGTGCGTCCCACGTGCCGGCGGGAGATCGGCACCTGCTGACGGATGCAGGTCAGCACGTCGGCGACCGCCGCATCCTCCGGACGCAGGTAGCGCACGTCGTTGACGGCCACCGCCTGCACCCCGAGCCGCTCGGCCAGCGCCAGCGTCCGGCGAATGCGCGCGTCGTCCCCCGGCTCGGGGACTCCCCCGGACCCCGACCCGGGCACTCCCCCGGAGGCCAGCGAGCCGCCGCCGACGGTCGCGGGGGCCACCTGGTGGTTGCGCACCCCCAGGCGCACCTGCTCCCGCCCCAGGGCATCCAGCCACCAGCGCAGCTCGTGCTCGGCAGCGTCCGCGCGCCCGCCCGCCAGCAGGCGCCCCACCGGCGAGTCGGGCCCCAGCACCGCCACCACCCCCTCGTGGGACGCCGCGAGCGGCACGTCCTCGGCAGCCAGATGGGGATCGGCGCGATGGTCGGCGTGGGCGGCGGTGACCGTGCGACACAGATCGCCGTAGCCGGCCTGGGTCCGTGCCAGCAGCGTCACCCGGGCCGCGTCGTCCTCCAGCCAGGCCGGCCCCCGCCCCGGCCGC
>SKJO01000512.1 GCA_007121975.1 Nitriliruptoraceae bacterium
CCGGAGACCGCGCTGACCCCGCCGACGACCTTGGGGATGTCGCCGGTGTGCAGCACGTTGCCGGGGTCGACCCGCTCCGGGGAGAAGGTCACGAACACGTCGTCGTCGAGGGTGAGGCCGGCGGCGGCCACCGCCGGGATCAGGTGGTCCTCGGTCGTGCCCGGGTAGGTGGTCGACTCCAACGACACGAGCATGCCCGGCTTCGCGACGCGCACGACGGTGGCGGCCGCCGCCTCGATGTAGGACATGTCGGGCTGGCGGTTGCGGCCCAGCGGCGAGGGCACCGCGATGAACAGGGCATCGGCGTTTGCGAGGTCGGCTTCGTCGCTGGTGAAGCGCGCGCCGTCGGCCAGCGCCTGGGCCAGGGCTTCGTCGTTGACGTCCTCGACGTGGCTCGAGCCGGCGTTGAGGGCATCGACCTTGGAGGCGGCGACGTCGAACCCGATGACGTCCAGGCCCCGGGAGGCCGCGGTGACCGCCAGGGGCAGACCGACGTACCCGAGGCCGATGACGCCGGCGGTCCAGCGCTGGTCACGGAAGGCGGCCGCGCGAGGGTGCATGGGAGGACTCCGAGGAGGCGTACGGCGGGCGGACCCCGCCAGCGTAGTGGGCGCGGCTCAGCCGGCCTGTGCCTTCATGGCCTTGCGGTAGGCGGTGAGGATCGGCTGGGGCTCGCCGTCGTCGATGATGCGCCCGTGGTCCATCCACAGGCAGCGGGAGCAGGTGTCGCGCACGGTGCTGAGGCTGTGGCTGACCAGGAACACGGTGCCGGCCCGCTTGCGCAGCTCGGCGATGCGCTGCTGGCTGCGGGCCTTGAACACCTCGTCGCCGACCGACAGCGCCTCGTCGATGAGCAGGATGTCGGGTTCGACCGCGGTGGCGATCGCGAAGTACAGCCGGGCGCGCATCCCCGAGGAGTAGGTCCGAAGCGGCAGGTCGATGAAGTCCTCGAGACCGGTGAACGCCACGATCTCGGGCACCAGCGCGTCGACCTCGTCGTGGGTCAGCCCGAGGGCCAGCCCGCCGAGCAGGATGTTGCGCCGCCCGGAGATGCCCGGCTGCAGCGCGGCCGCGACCCCCAGCAGCGAGGGCTGGGAGCGGGCGTAGACCGCCCCCCGGGTCGGCGGCAGCAGCCCGGCGATGGCCTGCAGCAGGGTGGACTTGCCCGAGCCGTTGTGCCCGACCAGCCCGATCGCCTCGCCCTCATAGGCCGTGAACGACACCTGCTTGACCGCGTTGATGGCACGGAAGGCGGGGCGCCGGCCGCGGCGCGCGACCAGCTCGCGCAGCTGCGGGCGGCGGTCCTCGTGCACCCGGTAGGTGACGTCGAGGTCGTCGACGAGCACGGTCGCGGCCGCGTCGACGTCCACCCCGGCCTTCAGCGTCGGAGCCGTCGCCTCAGCCACGGCCGTACTCCTTCTCCCCGGCCCGGAAGAACACCAGCCCACCGAGCGCGAGCAGCCCGGCCCACAGCACCGCGGCCAGCCACACCTCGCCGATGTGCGGGTGGCTCTGCCCGGTCAGCAGGTACTCGCGGGGCAGGGTCAGGAAGGTGTAGAACGGGTTGAGGGGCAGCAGGCGCAGCAGCCGGGGGTCGTCGACGTAGGCCTCGAAGGCATACAGCACCCCGGAGAGGTAGAAGGCGAGCCGGAACACGAAGGGCAGCACGTTGAGCATGTCGCGGTAGCGGTCCACCAGCCGGGCGGCGATCAGTGCGCCGCCGAGGTTGAAGACCACCTGCAGGGCGAAGGCGAGCAGCACCAGCAGCCAGGCCGGCGTGATGGGCTCGCCGGTGATCACCACCAGCGCGATCATCACCACCGCCGCCGAGACGTAGGCCATCGCCTCACGCACCACGGTGGCGACCGGCAGCAGGGCCCGGGGGAAGAGCAACGAGCGGATCAGCCCCTGGTTGTTCACGATCGTGCTGCCCGCCCCGACGATCGATTTCTGCGAGAAGTGGAAGGTGAACACGCCGATGGCGAGGAAGGCCAGGAAGTTGTCCACCCCGCGGGTGACCTGCAGGATCAGCCCGAAGACCAGGAAGTAGACGCTGATCATCAGGATCGGGTTGAGCAGGTGCCACAGGTTGCCCAGTGCCGTGTCGAGGTGCTGGGAGCGCAGCTCACCAAGCGCCGTCTGCCAGGCGAACCCGCGTCGTGCCCACAGCGAGCGCACGTAGGCACGCAGCGACGGGGTGCCGCCGAGCCGCACGAGTGTGGGCGCGGGCTGGTCGGTGGAGGTCCTGGGCACGGCGGGATCGGCTCGCGATGGCGGCAGGGTGAGGATCGGGGCAGCATACTCTGGCCGCGAACGCCGACCCCACCGACCACCGGGAGCAGCGCCGTGCCAACAGGGCTCCCGGACCGGGCCGAGCTCACCGAGGCGGCCCGGCTGCGCTACGAGCTGGCGCGGCTGCGTGACCGCCGTCCGGTCCGTACCGCGCTGGCGCTGACCGAGGTGCGCCGCGCCGGGGCCCGCGCGGCCCTGCAGGCCCTGCGGGGTCGTGCCCCCCG
>SKJO01000300.1 GCA_007121975.1 Nitriliruptoraceae bacterium
CGGGCTCGACCCGGTCGCCGACGGCCCGTTCGACGACACCGCCGGCCACGTGCACGAACCCCAGATCAACGCGGCCGCCGCGGCCGGGATCACCCAGGGCGTGAGCGCCACCTCCTTCGCACCCGACCGGGAGCTGCGCCGCGACCAGATGGCCTCCCTGCTCATCCGCGCGCTCGACGCCGCCCAGGACCTGTAACCCCCCGGGCCACGGCACCGCCGACGGCCTGACCTGCCCGCTGCGGGTCAGGCCGTCGGGGTGACCCACTTGAGCCCGGCGACGGAGGTGTCGACCTCCGGCAGGCCGCGCAGCCCCTCGAGGGTCTCCATCACCGCGAGGTAGCGGCTGACCTCGTCCACGTCGTGGACCCGCACGAAACCGGGGAACGGACGCACCGCCTCGACGGTGGCCAGCGTCTCGGGCAGGCGCTGCGGGGGCGCGGCGCCGGTGATCGCCCCGGCGTAGTACTTGCGCGACGCGCCGGTGAGGATGGCCAGGCCGTGCGCGGCGAAGGTCGGGTAGGCCCGTAGCACCTCGACGTCGTCATGGGGGTGCTTGGAGTAGCCAAGGCCCGGGTCGAGCACGATGGCGGCGCGCTCCAGCCCGAACGACTCCGCCAGCGCGATCCGCTCGGCGAACAGCTGCTCGACGTCGGCGACCACGTCGTCGAACTCGAGGAACGCCTCGACCTTGTGCGCCACCCGGGTGTGCAGGATGACCAGCGACGCCCCGTGGGCGGCACAGGCCTCGGCGATGCGCGTGTCGGCCAGCCCCGACACGTCGTTGATCATCGCCGCGCCGACCTCGAGCATGGCCTCGGTGACCGCGATCTGGGGCGTGTCGATCGACACCGGGATGCCCCGGTCGACCAGCTCGCGCACCAGCGGCAGCGCGGAGGCGATCTGCACGTCGAGGTCGATCGGCTCGCCGTGGGCGACGCCGGAGTCGGGGCCGACGTCGATGATGTCGGCGCCGGCCTCGACCAGCGCGAGCGCCCGCGCCAGCTGCGCATCGGTGGTGGCCAGATGCTCGGTGTCGGAGAACGAGCCCGGGTTGGTGTTGACGATGCCCATCACCGCGGGGGCGCCGGGACGCAGCTCGAAGGTGTGGGTCCCAGCGGGCAGGACAACCGTGTCCTGGTGGGCAGCGGCGGCGGCCGCGGTGGTCAGCAGGCTCATGGGGTCCTCGGTGCGGCGCGGGGTCGGGTCGGGGCGCACGTCACCCCGCTTCGTCCGTGCGTCCCCCGCTGGACGGGGTGGGACCGACGCGGCCTGAGCAGCAGCCCGGGGCGCCGTCGGGTTGGTGGCCGCGGTCGGTGGCCGCCGGGCTCAGGCGACCTGACGGCGCAGCTCGGTGGACAGCGCGAGCCCGGGGTCGACCGGTCGGGTCTCGGCCAGCGCCACCGCAACGTCGAGGTACTGCCGGGCTGCCCGCACGTCGTGCACGCGGGCGATGGTCCGGGGCAGGCCGAGCAGGTGGCCGAGCGCCGCGAGCGTGCCGGCGTCGCGCTCCCGGGGCAGCGACGGGGACAGCGCCCCCACGAAGTCCTTGCGGGAGATCGCCACCAGCAGCGGGCGGCCGAGCTCGGTGACGCGGTCGAGGTTCCGCAGCAGCTCGATCGACTGGGCGGGGGTCTTGGCCAGGTCGATGCCCGGGTCGAGGATGACGCGCTCCGCGGGCAGTCCGGCCGCCTCGATGACCTTGAGCCGATCGCAGAACCAGCGGGCGACATCGTCCGCCACGTCGCGGTAGGCGGACGGGTCGAGCACCTTGGCCTTGACCCCGGGGGGGTTGTGGGTCAGCACCAGGTCCACGCCGCCGTCCGCGCACAGCCCGGCGAGCTCGGGATGCACCAGGCCGCTGTAGTCGTTGATCACGGCGGTGCCCGCGGCGATGGCCGCCGCCGCGACCGGCGGCTTGTAGGTGTCGACGCTGGTGCGAACGCCCTGCTGGTGCAGGCCGTCGAGCACCGGCAGCAGGGCGTCGATCTCCACAGCCGCCTCGACCACGGGGGTGGCGGGCGAGGCACTCTCCGCCCCGACGTCGACCAGGTCGGCGCCCGCATCGCGCAGCGCGATGCCGCGGGTGACCTCGTCCGCGCTGCTGCGGCGCTGGCCGGGGTCGGAGAACGAGTCGGCGTTGACGTTGAGGATGCCCATCAGCTTCGGGGCGGGGATCGGAGCGGGCATCGGCGGTCCTCGCAGTCGGGCCGGGCGTTTCGGCCGGGGGGTCGGGCCGGGCGTTGTGGCCGGGGGTCGGACCGGCCGAACGGTCGGGATCGTTCCGGTGCCCGGGTTTCGTCCGTCGAGCCGGCAACGTCGCTGCTCCTGGCTGCATGCGAGCGCTGACAGCAGGGGACTGTGCGCTTGGCGTGCATCTTCGGGTGGTGACGATGCGACTGATCGGATGCGGCGTACGCAGGCGGACGCCGGTGACCGTCTGGCTACGCCGCATCCCCCTCGCTGGACCATCCGGCGTACGCATCCGGACGCCGGTGACCGGTTGGCTACGCCGCATC
>SKJO01000400.1 GCA_007121975.1 Nitriliruptoraceae bacterium
CGCGGGTCGGGGATCAGCACGGTCTTGTCGGGGCTGATGATCTTGGCGGTCTCGGCCATGAAGTGCACGCCGGCCATGACGATGACCTCGGCGTCGGTCTCGGCGGCCATGCGCGCGAGCTGCAGCGAGTCGCCGCGCAGGTCGGCCACCCCGTAGAAGATGTCGGGGGTCATGTAGTTGTGGGCGAGCACGACCGCGTTGCGCTCCTGCTTGAGCCGGGCGATGTCGGCCACGACCGGCTCGAGGATGTGGCGCTCGACATCGGGCACGATCCCGTCGAGCGGTCCGTTGACCGGCAGGGGACGGCGCAGCACCGAGGTGGCGAGGTCGGCCGGCGCGGCGGTGGTGGCAGCGGGCTGGGGCGGCATGGCAGGCGCTCCGTGCGATGCTCGGGAGTCATGCTCACTAGTTATGCTCACTGGGAGCATTATGAGCGAAGCGTACCGCACGTTCGCCCGTTCGTAACCCCCCACTTTCTCGCGATCGCTGCTCAGCGGTAGGGAACGCCCACCCCGGGACGGGGCCGTTCCCGCTGCACCGAGGGGCGGAAGCGGAACAGCTCGGCGGGCCGGCCGGCCTGGGAGCGGGCCCGCTGACCGGTGCCCTCGACCAGCCCGGAGCGCTCGACCAGGCGCCGGAAGTTCTGCTTGTGCAGCGTGATGCCGGCCAGTGCCTCGACGGTGTGCTGCAGCTCGAGCAGGCTGAATCGCTCGGGCAGCAGCTCGAAGACCACCGGTCGGTAGGTCAGCTTGCCCCGCAGGCGGCTGAGCGCGGTGGCGGCGATGCGCCGGTGGTCGAAGCGCAGGGCGATGCCGGTGTCGATGCCCGGCGGCGGCGCGCCGGTGTCGCGGGCCCACTCGGGGAGCAGGTGCGCGCCGTAGAGCAGCTCGTAGCGCTCCAGGGCGCGGATGCCGTCCCACGGCGGCCCGAAGTTGACCGCGACGCGCTCGGCGCGCTCACGGCGCACGTCGGCATCGGCGCCCTGCGCCGCCCACACCTCGAGCGCCGCGCGGATCGCGGCTTCCTCGGGGCCGGGCTCGGGATCGCGCTGGTCCTCCCAGGGCAGCAGCGCGTAGACGTCGACCCAGCGCGCGTCGAGCGGCGGTTCGGTCTCCTCGACCAGCGCGAGATAGCCGACGCTGACCTGCCGCTGCGGGCCGGCGTCGGGCCGCCGGTCGCGGTCGCCGAAGGTGTACAGCTGCTCGACGTAGCCGACCTCGAGCCCGGTGCGGCTGCGCACCCAGCGACGCAGGCCGAGCTCCAGGGTCGCATCGCGCTCGACGTCCAGCGGCCCCGAGGGCAGCGCCGGGGGCTGGCCGGGCTCGTCGACCACGAGCAGGCGGGGCCGGCCCTGCGACACCGCGACGATGACCGCGTCGAGGGTCATGGCCACCAGCGCCGCCGCGTCGGCCATCATGGACGCGCCCCCGTTGCGGCGGCGCCCGGACCGGCGCCGAGCACGAAGTCCACCGCCGCCTCGGCATGCAGCGCGGTGGTCGGGTACCACGCCACCTCGACGTCGGAGGCGGCGACGAGCAGCTCGAGCTCGGTGCACCCGGCGATGATCCCCCGGGCCCCGCGGACCACGAGTGCGTCGATGACCGCGAGCAGCGCGGCGCGGCTGGCCTCGCGCACCTGCCCGTGGATGAGCTCGTCGTAGATCATCCGGTGCACCTCGGCGCGTCCGGCCTCCTCGGGGACGAGGACGTCGAGGTGGTGGTCGGCGAGCCGTCCCCGGTAGAAGTCCTGCTCCATCGTGAAGCGCGTGCCGAGCAGCCCGACCCGATGCACGTCGTCGCCACGGATGCGCGCGGCGGTGACGTCGGCGAGGTGCAGCAGCGGCACGTCGGCCGCGGCCTCGATGACCTCGGCCACCCGGTGCATGGTGTTGGTGGCCAGCAGCAGCCCCTCGGCGCCGGCGGCCTCGAGGCGGCGGGCGGCATCCGCGAGCAGCCGGCCGGCGGCGTCCCAGTCCCCGGCCGCCTGGTGGGCCTCGATCTCGGCGAAGTCCACCGACCAGATGATCAGCGGGGCGGAGTGGGCGCCACCGAGCCGGGCGGCCACCCCCTGGTTGATCCGGCGGTACAGGTCGGCGGTGGAGGGCCAGGCCATGCCTCCGAGGATCCCGAGCCGGCGCATCGCGCCCATCAGGTGTCCACCAGGTAGGCGAGCAGGCAGGTCGGCACCGCCAGCACCTCGCGGTCCGCGACCTGAAGGACCCGGCGGGTGGCGACCACCCCCCGCCAGGGCGAGGCGCGCAGGGTCTGCGCGGCTCGCCGCCATGACCGGTCGGTGTCGAGCAGCATGATCGCGGTGTCGCCGAGCTCGGGGCCGACCAGGTCGATGCGCCGACGGGTCGCCGTTCGGTGGTGCAGCAGCGCACCGGGGCCGGCCGGGCGGTGGTCCTGCTCGGCCTCGATCCCGCGCAGCAGCGCCATCGCGAGCTGCTGGCCGCCACGCCGCGCGAGCTGCCGGTCGGTGAGCGCATCCACCGCGTCCGGCACGGGAAGGTAGGCGGGGTCGGTGAAGCGCACCTGCGCCTGGGCGGCGGGCAGGGGCGCGAGGCCCTGCTCGCGCGGTACGGGCAGGGTCACCCCGGCGGCGGCGAGCTCCTCGAGCCGGCGGCCCACCGTCTGCGGAGAGGTGCCGAGGTGGTCGGCCAGGGCCCGGTGGTTGGTGGGCTCCCCGAGCCCGTCGGCCAGGGCCGCCAGCAGCTGCCGGGTCTGGGTCAGCGACCACTCGGCGCGCCGGAACACCGCGTCGTGCAGGTCCTCGGGCGCGACCGACGGAGCGGCGGACCCGGCGGACACCCCGCCGAGCGCGAGGTAGTCGGACCAGGCGGCCTCGAGCGACTCGTGCCACGGCGCCAGCATCGAGGTGGCACGCCGCAGCACCGCCGGCGACAGCGCCGAGGGCGCGAGCCGGGCCGGTTGGTCGGGCGGGGCGGGCCGGCCCGAAGCATGCACGAAGCTGCGGAACCCGAGCGGGCGCACGCTGTACACCGGCCACGCTCCGGGCGGGCCGGGCACGGCCCAGCCGGCGACCACCACCCGGGCCGTAGCCAAGGGCTGGCCGGGCTGGCGCTGCGCGTCGATCGCCGTGCGCCAGCGGACGTCGAGGCCCGCGACACCCTCGAGCACCCACCACATGCCGGGCGCCTGACGACGACCTGCGGCCGCTTCGGCGAGCCGCTGGGGAAGGTCGCGGGGACGGGCGCCGGCCAGGCGCACCCGTAGGTCGGCCCCCGGCTCGGGGACGTCGAGGTGGTGGGCTTCGAGCCCGGGCGCGACCCGCACCTCGAGCACGGCGCCGGGGTCGATCGCGGGCAGCGACGTCCGCGTGGGCACGGTGGGCGCGGTGGGCGAGGCTGGCGAGGCTGGCGAGGTGAGCGAGGCGGGGGCGGTCATCGGGGAACGCATCTCCACACGCTGATCGTTCGTGGGTGAAAAAGGGGACTTTCCAAACGTCTCAGTCGAGAAAAACTCTCCATCATCAACGGACAACCACGCACAACGGACCGAATCAGCCATTCAACGAGCGATCAGCGACCGGATCCTGTGATCGTCCGCGTGCGGTATATCACGTAGGCATTTTGTTCGAAGCTGCGGATGCGATCCCGTGCAAGGGACCCCATCCTCGTTCCCCCGAACCCTACCCGAACCGCGCACGCTGGTCCAGAAGGTAGGGTTCTCGACGCCGCGCTCCGGGAACCTCCGCACCCCGGGCGAACCCCGGCCGGTAGGGTCGGGGCAGCCCCAGGCGGCAGGTGCTCTGCCCTGCTGCGCCCCTCACACCCCTGTGGTGGTGATCAACCCATGGAGCACCCCGATCCGCAGCCGCCGGAGTCCTTCGACGGCGGTTCGGTCGTCGACCCCGACGTCGATCCGACCCGCGCAGGCCAGCTCGCCCGCCGCTTCTGGGCCGGGTCGCCGCTCAACGTCGTGGTGCACGGCCCCGGGCCCGTCGCCGAGCTCGCCGCACTGGTGCGCGCGTGGGCACCCGAGCTGCGGGGCCAGCCAACCGACGACCTCGGCCTTCTGCACGTGCCTCGGGGCGAACGCGCCTACCTCGCGGTGTTCGTGGCCTCGACCACCGGCGCGGCGTTCGTGCTCAGCGACATCACCACCCCGCCGGATGACGACACCAAGGCACTGATCGCCCTGTTCCCGGCCCACGAGCGCCTCGGCACCCCGGTGCCCACCGCTGCGGGCACCGGGCACTGGCGCACCAGCGTGTTCAGCCGCGGACAGACCAACGAGTGGGCCGTGGCCGATGTGCTGCGCGCCGGGCGGGTGGTCCCGATCACCGAGCTGGCCGGGTTCGTCGCCGACGCACCCGCCGACGCACCCACCGACGCACCCACCGACGCACCCGCCGGCCCACCCCTGCGCGACGCGCTGGTGACCGAGCTGCTCGCGGCCGGCTGGCAGCGCCAGGAGCCGGGCGCACCGGGGCGCACGCAGCCGGAGCAGCTGCTGTTCGCCTCGATCCGGGAGGAGCGCCCGGTGTTCTTCGGCGCACGCGGCGACGGCTTGCTGCGCTGGGCGTGCCCGGTGACCGCCGACCCGCTGCGCGTCGCGAACATCCGCACCACCCCACCCGACCTGCCCGAGCCGGTCTCGCTGCACCTGCCCACCCCCGAGCGCCCGGACTCGGTCCTGCTGGAACTGCAGTTGCCGGTGGATCCCGCGCTGACGACCGACGACGTCGAGCAGGCGGCCGTCGGGCTGGTGCGCCTCGCCGCCGCCATCGACGGCGCCGCGGCCGCCGGCTCCACCAACTGACGATCCGTGGCGTCGCCGAGCATCCCCCCCGATCGCCACCGTCCCCGCCTGCACGTCACCGCGCCCCGCAACTGGTGCAACGACCCCAACGGTCCGGTGCACCATGCCGGACGCTTCCACCTGTTCTTCCAGACCTTCGCCGACGCACCCCACTGGGGGGCGCCCTCCTGGGGTCACGTGAGCTCGCGTGACCTGCTGCACTGGGACCGCGAGCCGGACGCCCTCACCCCCTCGGCCGACGGACCCGACCGCGACGGGTGCTGGTCGGGGTGCTGCGTGGTGGTCGACGACGTGCCACGGCTGATCTACACCGCCGTGACCGGCACCGAGGAGGCGACCCGCACCGAGGCCGTCGCCGTCGCCGAGGGAAGCCCCGACCTGCGCCACTGGAGGGTCCGGTCCGCTCCGCTCATCGCCGGTCCCCCGGCGGACCTGGGCACCGGCCACCACCGCGACCCGTTCGTGCTGCGTGACGAGCACGGCTGGCTGCTGCTGCTCGGCTCCACCACCGCCGACGCGGCCCACGGACGGGTGCTGGCCTACCGCAGCACCGATCTCGAGCGCTGGCACCGGGTCGCCGACCACCTCGTCGGCGGCCACACCAGCGGCCAGGCGGCGGAGATCGACACCGGCCGGCTGTGGGAGTGCCCGCAGCTGCTGCGCACCGCCGGCGGCGACGCGCTGCTGGTTGCCGTGCAGGACCCGGAGCGCACGGCCCAGCCGCTGCGTGGGGTCCTGGCCCACCTCGGCGTCCACACCCCGACCGGCTTCGAGGTGCGACGCATCGAGCCCGTCGACCACGGCGACGTGTTCTACGCCCCGGCGATCACCCGGGACGCGACCGGGCGGTGGCTGTGCTGGGGTTGGGTGCAGGACCCGCTGGACGCCGAGGAGGCCGCCGCCACCTCGCAGGTCGGCGCGCTGAGCCTGCCGCGGGTCCTGGACGTCGAGGCGGACACACTCGAGGTGCATCCGGCGCCCGAGCTCGTCGGGCTCCGAGCCGGCCCACCGCTGACCCTGACCACGACGCGGCCCGCCCCGGGACCGGCTCACGAGGTCATCCTGCCCGCACACCCGACCCCCCGCGAGCTCCTGCTGATCGACGCCTCCGGCACCCCGCTGCTGACCGTCACCAGCGACACGGACGGCTGGCAACTGCACTACCCCGAGCCCGTCCCCGTGCCCCCGCAGCCCGTGGCCTGGCGCCACGGCCCGGCGCAGCTGCGGGTACTGGTGGATACCACCGTCGTCGAGGTGTTCGCCGGCGACGGCCGCGCGGCCACCGCCCGGCTTCGGGGCCGGCGCATGGTGCAGACGCTGGCGCTTCGAGGGGCTGTGGATGCCGGGGTCCACGAGCTGGCACTCCCGGTAGCGTGATCCCCACACGTCACGCCAGGACGTCCCCCACTCCGCCAGGAGGTTCGGCATGGACGAGGTTGCCCTGCGCGCAGAGGCCCAGCAGGTGCTACGCCGGCTCGGACCCACTCCCGTCCCGCAGATCGCCAACGAACTCGACACCACGCTCAGCTCCCGGGAGTTGTGGGAGTTGCTGCTCGAGGACGACCACGACGACTTCGTGGCCTTCCCGCTCGGCGACGGACGGCTGTGCGACCTCGACGCCCTGCTCGACGACCTGACGCTCACCCACCACCTCAGCGAGGAGGAACGTGCGACCGGACGCGTCCTCGAGTCGCCGGACTTCTCCCCGCTGCTGCTGGTGACCGCCCTCGAGGACCCGCCGACGCTCCTGCTCGCCGACGGAGGCGAGCTGCGGCTCGAGTCGCCGTACCTGACCGGCCCGCAGGGCTGGCTCCCCGAGCAGCCGGTGCTCCTGCTCCGGCTCGTCGACGGCCGCGTCGAGGTCTCGGGCCTGGATCAGGCCCCCGAACACGACCACACGACCGTCGCGCGGCTGGTCGAGACCTTCGAGCGGCACCGTGAGCGGCCCTACCCCCTCGACCCTCCGGAGCTGCTGGTCGAGACCCGTGCCATCTATCCACGGCTGCTGGCCGAACCGCAGGCGCCGCTGGGCGAACTACTCGCCGAGGCCGGACTCGAGGTCGTCGACCACGCCGTGCGCTTCGCCGACGACCACCCCGAAGACCGCGATGACCTCGACCTCGACGACCTCGACCTCGATGACCTCGACCTCGACGGCTTCGACGAACTGGACGAGTTCGCCGAGCACCTGGTCGAGGACCACGGGCTGGACGAGGAGGACCTCGACGACGCCCTGACGCTGAACCTGACCCTCGACCTGATGGAGGGGCGCCTGGCTGTGGCCATGGAGGGCTGGCTCGCCGAGATGGACGAGGGAGGGATGCCCGACCTCTCCCAACTGCCCGCGGCGCTCGGCCTCGACAAGCCCCTCGAGGACCGGGGCGACGAGGACCTGACCGAGGAACAGGTCGAGGAGCAGGCCTGGACCCGGACGCTGGCCAACGGGATCTTCGCGCTGCTGGCCATGCTGCGCGACCAGGACCTCGCCTTCATCGTCGACGAGGACCTCATCAGCCGCTCGCCACTGCGGGCCCTGATCGTCGACGTGCTGCTCGACCTGCTCTCCCCGCAGCTGCGTACCTCGGAGGAGCGCGCCAACGCCGCCTGGCTGCGGGCCCGGATCGTGGAGACCACCGGCGGCGACCACGCGGATGCGGACGCCCTCATGCGCCAGGCCGTAGAGCACGACCCCCGCCACATCGAGGCCACGCTGGCGGCCGCGGAGTACCTCGACGTTCGGGGCCAGGCCGGCGCGGCGCTGGCCCACCTCAACCGCATCGAGGGGCCGGACCTCGACGCCTGGCGCGAACTGCTGGTCCACTACGCCCAGCGCGGCCCGGCCTCCGCCGGACGCAACGAGCCGTGTCCGTGCGGGTCCGGCCGCAAGTACAAGGCGTGCTGCCAGCGCAGCAACGGCTGGCCGCTGGCCGAGCGGATCGACTGGATGTGGCAGAAGGTCAGCCGCTTCCTGGGCTCACCAGCCATCACGTCGATCATGTACGACGTGGCCGAGAACCTCATCCACGTCATCGACCCGACCGAGGCGCTCAGCGAGCACCAGTTCGTGGTCAACAACCTCGTGCTGTTCGAAAGCGGCGGGCTCGAGCGCATGTGCGAGCTGCGCGGCGCGCTGCTCCCCGCCGACGAACTCGACCTGCTGCGCGCCTGGTCGCAGGTGCGGGCCACCCTCTGCGAGGTCGTCGAGGTGGTGCCCGGCGCCGGGCTGACCGTGCTCGACCTCGCCTCGGGCGAGCGCACGCGGCTGCACGACATCAGCTTGAGCCGTCAGCTCGAGGTCGGACGGGCGATCCTGCTGTGGATCGTGCCGACCCCGACCGGCCCGGCACCCTCCGGCGGGGGCGTGAACGTCCCCGACCACCGGCGCGTCGAGGTGCTCGATCTGCTCGCCGAGCATCCCGACGGGCCGACCCTGGCCAGCTGGTACGCGTCGCTGTCGGCGCCACCGCAGGTGCGCACCACCGAGGGCGACCCGCTGCTGTTCACCACCATGACCTACCGGGTGGCCGACCCACCGGCCGCCTGGCGGACGCTCTCGGAGCACCTCGAGGAGGACGGTGAGGACCGGCTGGTGGCGATCGCCGACCCCGACGGGGACCGGTGGCTGCGCGGCTCGATCTCCCGCGAGGGCGACGTGCTCACGGTGGAGACCAACTCCGCGCCCCGTGCCGCCTGGTTCGCCGACCTGCTCGCCGAGGTGGTGCCCGACGCGGAGCTCATCGACGAGCAGCGGCGGCCGTTCGTGCCGGAGCTGGGCGACCTGCTCGAGGACGACGACGCGCTGGACGACGGCGACGGGCCGCCGGCGGGCGCGCTGGACCTCGACGACCTCGACCCCGAGGAGCGCGCCGCGCTCGAGGAGCACCTCGACGGCATCATGGCGCGCCACGAGGAGGCCTGGGTCGACACCGAACTGCCGGCACTCGGTGGCGCCACTCCCCGGCAGGCCGCCGAGGACCCCACGCGGCGCGGCACGCTGCTGCGGTTGCTCGACGAGATGGAGGAGCGCGCTCGATCCTGGGAGGGGCCCGGTCGCGGAATGGACGTGGCCGGACTGCGCCGCCGGCTCAGCCTGTGAGCCGGGCGATCGCGGCGAACCGGCCGCAGGGCCGCTGCGCACGATCGCTGAAGAACGGCGTGCCCTGCCCCGTGGGCCGCTCACCGCTGAGCACCTGCGCGGCCGGCACGCCTGCCGCGGTGAGCTGCCGGCGGTTGGCCGCCCACAGATCGAACGACCAGCGTCCGCCCGGGCGGGGGGTGACGACCTCGTCGGCCGCCGGGCCGAACGCCTCACGGGCGGCGGTCGCCACCTCGTCACCGACCTCGTAGCGCGCGGCCGGGACGGCCGGGCCGATCGCGGCGTAGACCTCGGCCGGGTCGCTGCCGAGCGTCATCATCGCCTCGAGCGCGGCGGTGGTCACCCCGGCGACGGTGCCGCGCCATCCGGCGTGCACGGTGGCGAGCACGCCCTGCTGCGCATCGAGCAGCACGATCGGCACGCAGTCGGCGACCATCACCACCAGGCCCAGGTCCGCCTCCCGGGTCACCAACGCATCGGCGCGGGGCACGGCGTCGTCGAGGTGGCGGGTGCCCCGGCCGCGATCAGCGGCGGAGACGGTGACGACCTCACGACCGTGGCTCTGGGCACAGAACACCAGGGCATCGAGGTCGAGCCCGACCGCAGCGGCGGCACGCTGCCGGTTGACGACCACGGCGTCGGGTTCGTCCCCGACGTGCAGGCCGAGGTTGAGGCTGGCGTACGCACCGCGTGAGACCCCGCCCTCCCGGGTGGTGACCACCGCCTGCACCCCCAGCGCGTCGAGCGCCGGCCAGCGCAGCACCGGCAGCCCGGCGCGCTCCTCGAGCACGCCCCGGGCAGCGGCGGGGGCGGTCATGACGTGGCCGATGCGTTCATCGCAGGCGAGGCTACTGCCCACCGCCGGCCGCTCGCGTGCGACCCGCGAGCACCGCCGACCGCCCCACCAGCACCCGACCCCGCC
>SKJO01000203.1 GCA_007121975.1 Nitriliruptoraceae bacterium
CTGCTGCTCCCACTCGTCGTGGTAGGGCGCGATCTCGTCGGCCACGAACCGGGCCACCATCGCCCGGAACTGCTCGTGCTCCTCGGTGAAGATGGTGCGTTGCACGCTCGACCTCCAGGGGTCATCGTCGGGCGGGAAGGCGCGGGGCGGGAAGGCGCAGGGCGGAACGAGCAGCGCCGATCCGTTCCGGGTTCGGACGATACCTGCTCGGCGTCGTGGTCAGAAGATCCCGGCACGCTGGATCGCCACGATCCCCACGATCGCGAGCACGGTCCCGACCACCACCCGGATCCACAGGGCCACGACCTTGCCGGTGCTGACCTCGGCGACCTCGTCGGAGCCGGGGAAGGTTCCCGTGCGCCGGTAACGCAGCAGCGCGGCGAGCGTGCCGAGCGCCATCGCCGCACCCAGCGCCGCGAAGCTGCCCACCAGCAGGAAGGCCCACGAGGTCTCGCCCACGACCGCCTCCTGCTCGCTGTTCGGGCCCCCAGTCTAGGCCGCAGGCGCTTGGGTCCCCACCGTCGCGTCCAGGCGGCGCGCGGGCACGAATGCCCGATGAGTTCTGCATCCGCCTCGTACCGGAGTGCCACCATGGCCACCATTCACGCCACCATCACCTCACCGGCCGCACCGCAGGCCTGCTTCGACCACGTCGCCGACTTCACCACCACCGCCGACTGGGATCCCGGCATCACCTCGGCCAAGCGCCTCGACGACGGACCGATCGGGCTGGGCTCACGCTTCGAGGTGGGCGTGCGGCTGGGTCTGGTCTCCGTTCCCTTCGTCTACGAGATCACCGTCTTCGAGCCCGGTCAGCGGGTCGTGCTCACCACGCATGGTCCCGCCCACCACGGCGTCGACGACGTGCGCTTCACGCCCGACGCGCACGGCGGCACCGAGGTGGAATGGAACGCCGAGTTCCGGGTGCGGGGACCGGGCCGGCTGATCGACCCCGTGCTGGGCGTGGGCTTTCGGCGGGTCGCCAAGGCCGCGGTCGCCGGGCTCGACCGCGCCCTGCAGCAGCTGGTCTCCGCGCCGTGAGGTGATCCGGCAACCTCCCGGGCATCGCCGACGTCCTACCGTGACACGCCCGTTGTCCATGCATGTGGCTGGAGGTCGACCGTGAGAGCCCGAGGTGCTCCCGGAACGTCGATACGGCGGTTGCGGACGGTGAGCGTCGCGCTGGGTGCGCTGATCGCGCTGGTGGCTGCGGCGCTCCTGGCTGCCGGCTGCTCCGGTGGGTCCGGGGATTCGGCCAGCGCCGAGGGCGGAGACCGAGGCGACGAGCCGCCCGACGAGCCGCCGCCACCCCCGGGTCCGGACGCCGAACAGCCCGAAGCGCCCGACCCACCCCCGGAACCCGACCCGATGCCCCCACCTGCCGAGACCGCTCCCGGCCCCGATCTCGTCGCTGCCGCCGTCCAGGACGCCGCGCAGCGCACGGGCGTGGACCCAGGCAACATCGAGGTCCGCATCGCCGAGCCGGTCACCTGGCCCGACGGGTCACTCGGCTGCCCACAGCCGGGGATGATGTACACCCAGGCCCTCGTGCCCGGCTACCGCATCGTCGTCGAGGCCGCCGGTGAGGACCTGCACTATCACGCGGCGAACGGCGCGCTGCCCGCCTTCTGCGCCGAGCCCCGGATGCCGACGACCCGCTGAAGGCCTCAGTTCATCGTCGGATCCGACGGGAACGTCGCGAACATCGCCAGCGACCCCGCCTGACGGCGGAGCACCTCCCGCCACAGCCGATCGGGGTCGTCGGTGAACACGTCCTCGGGTCGGGCGTCCACGGGGAACCAGGCTCCCTGGTCGATTTCGTCCTCGAGCTGCCCGGGCGCCCATCCCGCATAGCCGGCGAACACCCGCACGCGCTCGAGATCCGCCGCGGCCAGCACCGGATCGGTGCCCAGGTCGACCAACCGGATGCGTTCCAGGATGGCGGTGCCGCCGTCGCCGGCCTCCAGGGACCACGCCCGTCCCAGTGCCACGATCGCCTCGGGTTCCACCGGCCCACCCCCGAAGAACACGGGAGGATCGGCGGCCAGGTCGGTCCAGCCGCCCAGGGTCTCACGCATCCCCAACGACGACGCGCGGTTGAGCACCACGCCGAGGGCACCGTCCTCGTCGTGATCGAGGATCAGCACCACCGAACGGGTGAAGTTCGGGTCCTCCAGCGCAGGGGTCGCGACCAGCAGGCGACCGGTCAGCCAGGCGTCCACCATGGGCTCCTCCCGACGCTGCAGACCGTACCGGACCGGCCGGGGCCACGAGGTCCGAAGCACCTGCGACCCCGGTCAGCCAAGCGCGTCCAGGATCGCCGCGTCGAGCGCGCTCACGAGCAGGTCCACCTCGTCGGCGTCCACGACCAGCGGCGGAGCGAGCCGCACGGTGGTCTCATGGGTGTCCTTGGCGAGCACCCCGCGCTCGAGCAGCCGTTCGCACACCACCCGGGCCCCGAGGCCGGGAGCGAGCTCGACCCCGGCCCACAGCCCGACGCAGCGGACCTCGCGAATCGCCGGTTGGCGCCCGGCCAGCGCTTGGAGTCCCGCGTCGAGTTGCGCGCCGAGCCGCCGGCTTCGGGCCTGGAACTCCCCGGTCTCGAGCAGGGCGATGACGGCCTGGCCGACCGCACACGCCACCGGGTTGCCCCCGAAGGTCGACCCGTGCGATCCCGGCGTGAACACGTCCATCAGCTCGCGCCGGGCCGCGATCGCCGACACCGGGAAGACCCCCCCACCGAGCGCCTTGCCGAGGATGTAGACATCCGGCACGACGTCCGCGAGCTCACAGGCGAAGGTCGTCCCGGTGCGACCGAGCCCCGACTGGATCTCATCGGCGAGCAGCAGGATCCCCCGCTCAGCGGTCATGCGCCGCACCTCGGCGAGGTAGCCAGGGGGCGGCAGGATGATGCCGGCCTCGCCCTGGATCGGCTCGAGCAGGACCGCCACGGTGGTGTCGTCGAGCGCATCGTGCAGCGCCTGCGTGTCGCCGAAGGGCACGACGACGAACCCCGGCGCGAACGGTCCGTAGTCCTCCCGAGCGACGGGATCGGTCGAGAACCCCACGATGGTCGTGGTCCGGCCGTGGAAGTTCTCGGCAGCCACCACGATCGTGGCCCGGTCCGCCGCAACGCCGAGGTGGCGGTAGCCCACCCGGCGGGCGAGCTTGATGGCGGTCTCGACGGCCTCGGCTCCGGTGTTCATCGGCAGCACGGCGTCCATCCCGGTCAGGCGGGCCAGGTCCGCGCAGAACGGGGCGAAGCGGTCGTGGTGGAACGCCCGGCTGGTGAGCGTCACCCGGTCGAGTTGCTCGTGGGCGGCCGCGATCAGGGCCGGGTGGCGGTGCCCGAAGTTCAGCGCCGAGTAGCCCGCCAGGGCATCGAGGTAGCGACGCCCGGCCACATCGGTGACCCAGGCTCCCTGCGCCTCGGCGATCACCACCGGCAGCGGGTGGTAGTTGTGGGCGGCGTGGGCCTCGAGGGTGGACAGATCCACGGCTGTAGACACGCGACACCTCCGACTCCGGACGGCGGTCACCGGCAGCCCGCCGGTGACCCGACCCTACGTGCCGCTCGGCGCCGCTGGGTAGGGCCGGGAGCACCCTTCGGACGGGACCGTCCGCGACCGGCATCACGACGACGGCAGCTCGAGCACCACGCGCAGTCCGGGTTCGGCGGCCTCGAGCCGCACCTGCCCCTGGTGCGCCTCGACGACGGTGCGCACCAACCACAGCCCCAGGCCGGTCGAGCCCTCACCACCCCCGTGCACGAACGGGTCGAGCGCGGACTCGACCAGCTGCTCGGGCACCCCCGGACCGTGGTCACGCACGATGATGCGCGTGATGCCCTCGGAAGCTTCGACCGCCGCCTCGACCGGAGGCGCCCCGTGCCGGGTCGCGTTGTCGAGCACGTTGGTCAGCACGTGCTGCAGCCGGCGGCGGTCGGCCGGCACCCGCAAGCTCGGATCGCCCGCCACCTCGAGGTCGACCCCGCTGAGCCAGGCCGCACGATCGAGCACCGCGAAGGGATCGACCTCACTGCGCTGCAGGGTCAGCGCGCCAGCCCGGGCCCGATCGCTGTCGAGCAGGGCGTCGGCGAGGTCCAGGAGCCGCTCAGACTGGCGTTCGGCCGCCTGGAGCAGCCGCTCCCGAGTCGGCTCGTCGAGGGTTGCTCCCCGCTCGTGCAGCAGGCGCATCGTGCCCGCCACCGTGGCCGCCGGGCTGCGCAGATCGTGCGCCAAGGTGGCGATCAGCGACGCCCGGGCCCGGTCCGAGGATCTCGTGACCACCAGCGCGTCGCGCAACTCCGCCACGATGCGGGCCAGCAGCTCCGCGACCAGCCCCCCGAGCAGGAACACCACCGGGTAGCTCGCCAGCAGCACCGGATCCATACCACCGAGCAAGGCCGGGATGGTCGCGACCGCCAGCCCCGGCGCGACCGCGCGCAGCGCCACACCCGGCGGGTAGGCCAGCCCGAGCCAGACGAAGCCGGCGAACGGGTACAGCAGGTAGCTGCTGGGGTGCGACTCGGCGGCGGTCAGGCTCAGCCCGAACAGCGCGAACGCGATCGCAGGCAGGACCAGGGTCGACCAGCGACCAAGCCGCGGCCAGGGGAGTACCAGTGCAGACAGCGCCAGACCGAGGCTGCCTCCCGCGGCGATGAGGATGTCGGCCTCCAGGGGAGCGCTCCCATCCACCACGCGCAGCGACAGCAGCAGTGCGAGGCCGCCGAGAAACACCGCCGCGGTACGCGACGCGCGCAGGATGTCGCGCTCGGTCATCTTGGCACCGGCGCGCCCGGGTACCGGGTCGGGAGGTGCGCCAGGCTCCTGCGACAATGCTGCGGGTGTCATCAGATCGGGCTCGGCGGGCCGGCCCCAGCAGGTCCCGCCCCCGCGGAGCTCTGGCCGCGGGCGAGGTTCGCGAACTTCGTCAGGTGCGCCAGGAAGGCGAGCTTGACGATGCCCGTCGCACCGTTGCGGTGCTTGGAGACGATCAACTCGGCGATGCCCTTGTCCGGGCTGTCGTCGTCATAGACCTCATCGCGGTAGATGAAGCCGACCAGGTCGGCGTCCTGCTCGATCGAACCGCTCTCGCGCAGATCAGCGAGTTGCGGACGCTTGTCGGTGCGCGACTCTGGCTGCCTCGACAGCTGCGAGAGCGCCATCACCGGCAGGTCGAGCTCCTTGGCCAGCATCTTCAGTCCTCGCGAGATCTCGGCGACCTCCTGCTGCCGTGATTCGATGCGTCGCGGCGACTGCATCAACTGCAGGTAGTCGACGATCACCATCGACAGTCCCTGCTGCTGCTTAAGCCTCCGGGCCTTGGCTCGGATCTCGACCAGCGAGATCGACGGGGTGTCGTCGATGTACAGCGGCGCGTCCGACAGCCGGCCGAGCGCGTCGCCGAGCTTGCGCCAGTCGGTGTCGTCGAGCCGGCCGGTGCGCAGCCGGGAGGAGTCGATACGGGCCTGCGACGACAGCAGACGGTTGACGATCTCGAGCTTGGACATCTCGAGGCTGAACACGATCACCGGTTTGCGCAGCTCGACGGCCACGTACTCGGCGATGCCCAGACACAGCGCGCTCTTGCCCATCGCCGGCCGGGCCGCGACGATCACCAGGTTCTGGGGCTGCAGCCCGGCGGTCAGCCGGTCGAGGTCGTCGAATCCGGTGGCCAGCCCGGTCACCTCAGATCCCTGCTCGGCGAGGCGTTCGATCTGGTCGAAGGAGTCGTTGAGTAGCTCGCCCAGCACCGAGTACTCCGAGGTGGTGTGGTGCTGCGCGACCTCGTAGATCACGCTCTCGGCCCGGTCCACGACCCGCTCAGCGTCGTCCGCGGCCTCGTACCCCATCCGCGTGACCTCGGTGCCGGCTTCGATCAGCCGGCGCAGCAGCGCCCGGTCACGCACGATACGGGCGTAGTAGGCCGCATTGGCTGCGGTGGGGGTCGCCACCGTCAGGTCGTGCAGCGCGGCGGGTCCCCCCACCTCGTCGAGGCGGTCGTGCCGGGCGAGGTGGTCGGTGACGGTCACGGTGTCGACCGGCTCGCCCTGCGAGGTCAGGGTGGCGATCGCCTCGAAGACCACCCGGTGGGCGTTGCGGTAGAAGTCCGGCGCCGAGAGCACCTCCACCGCTTCGCTGGCCGCGTTGCGCGACAGCAGTGCCGCCCCGAGCACCGATACCTCGGCATCCAACGAATGCGGAGGGATCCGATCGAAGCGGGCTGCACCTCGCGCCGCACCGTTGTCACCCGGTGGTGGTCCGGGTGGCTCCTGGGTCGGGAAGGCTGCGGGGTGACCATCGACCACGCTGCCTGGTCCTTTCGCGTGCGGCCGGCGCCGTGGCACCGACCTTCACGGGTCCCTCCGGCCGCCGCTCGGCAGAGCGCGCCTCAGGACGTGGCGGACTGATCCTCACTCGCCACCTCGGCATCGGACGCGTCATCGGTGGCGGGCGCGTCGTCCGCTGCGACCTGCTGGTCCTCGGCCTCGTACTGCTCAGCGGCTTCGATCGCCTTGTCCTCGATGCCCTCGCCTTCACCGATCGGAGGCGGCTCAGGCGGGGCTTCGAGGTCGATGATCGCGCCGTCACGCACCGTGATCCGACCCTCCTCGTCGACGACGTCGACGACGACGGTGGCCATGACCTGCGGGTGGACCTGCACCGGGATCTCGTAGGTCCCGATGACCTTGATGGTTCCCCGCAGTTCGATGCGCTTCTTGGGGATTTCGTGCCCACGCTCACGCAGGACGCGCTCCACGTCGGCGGCACCAACCGAGCCATACAGCCGACCGCGCTCGTCGACCCGTGCCGGAATGCGCAGGGTGCGGGCTTCGAGCACCGTGCGGGCCTGCTCGGCACCGCCCAGCGTCTTCTCCTCCCGCGCCTTGCGGGCACGGGTGAGCGCCTGGGCTTCCTTCATGGCTCCCTTGGTGGCCCGGATCGCCAGGCCGCGCGGGAGCAGGAAGTTGCGCCCGTATCCGTCCGCGACGTCGACGACGTCACCGGGGAGCCCGAGGTTGTCGACCTCGCTCTTGAGGATGACCTTCATCGAACGGCTCCTAGCGGGTGGTGTAGGGGATCAGCGCCATCTCGCGCGCGTTCTTGACCGCGGCGGCAAGCTGCGCCTGGCAGGCGGCGCAGGCTCCGCTGGTGCGGCGCGCCTTGATCTTGGCCCGCTCGTTGAGGAACTGCTTGAGCAGACCCAGATCCTTGTAGTCGATGTACTCGATGCCCTGCGAGCAGATCGGGCAGGGCCGATCCTTGCGCGGGCGGCGTTCCTTCTTGGGGGCAGACTTGCTGGCCATGGGGAAGCGGTCTCCTCGAGGTGGGCCCGGCGGGTGGGGAAACCCGCCGGGACGGATGATGCGGCGAGGCGGCCCCTAGAAGGGCACGTCCTCATCACTGGGCGGGGGCGGGGCAAACCGGGATCCGCCGCCTTCGGACTGTGAGGCACCGTCACGCTGCGCGCGGACCGGCGTGGCCTGCGCCCAGCGCAGGCTCGGGGCGATCTCGTCTGCTTCGATCTCGGTGACCCAGACCGTCTGCCCCTGCTGGTTCTCGTAGCTACGCACCTTGACGCGGCCGATGACCAGCACGCGGTCCCCCTTGTGCAGGGACTGCCCGGCGTTCTCGGCGAGGTCGCGCCAGGCGGTGACCCCCATGAAGGTGGTCTCCTCCTGCTGCTGGCCGTCACGACCTTGCCAGCGCCGGTTGGAGGCCACCCGCAGGTTGACCACAGGGACTCCTCCGCCGGTGTAGCGAAGGTCCGGATCCTCCGTCAGGTTGCCGACGAAGGTGATGAAGTTGCTCTCGTACGCCACGGGATACTCCTCGCGTTCGGATCAGGGCGTCTCACCGGCGTGGAGGACGGGGAGCCGGTCAGGCCGACCTGCGAACACGCACCTCGGGGCGAACCGTCTTGAAGCGCACGACGTCATCGGCGATCTTCATCAGCCGCTCGAGTTCGGACACGGCCTCCGGGGTCGCCTCGAAGTCGAGCACGCCGTAGAAGCCGTGATCGCGCTTCTCGATCTCGTAGCCCAGCTTGCGGCGGCCCCACCAGGCATCCTCGAGCAGGTTGCCTCCCTGCTCGGCAAGGATCTCCTTGGCGCGATCGAAGGCAGCGATCGCCGCCTCCTCGTCGATCCGGTCCGTGATCAGAAGCAGCATTTCGTAGCGGCGCATGAGCACCTCCTGTGGTCGCGCCGCCCCGCCACGAGGCGGGTGCGGTGCCGATGACGGCGGACGTCGGGGGTGACGTCGCGGTCGCCAGCGGCGGGGGTGGCCCCCTCGTCTCGGTCGTGCACCAGCACGGACCATCGTCGGGAGCAGGGGTGCGGCCGGCCAGTTGCCCCGGGGGGCAGGCCGGGTTGCCGACACCCGCAGGCGCCGACAACGTGGCCGTCGGACGATACCCGACACCCCGTCCTCTCACAACCGCACCGTACGTGGGACCTGCGACGCCGCCCAGCTCGGAGGCGTCCGACCTGTGGACGAACGGGAGGACCGGCCGTCCTCATCATCGCGACGAGCCGTGTCATCCGGGTCCTGTGGGAATCGCCACTGTGGCCACCCGACTCCGGCAGGCCAGGAGCCGGTGGCACCCCACGGTCACGGTGGCATCCTGGCCCGAGGGAGGCACCACCGACGTGAACGCCTCGCCGATCAGCACGCAGCCCGGGTGCGGCCATCGGGACGGCAGCTGGCCGGCGCCCCGCCCACCCCACCGCAGACGCCCCGCGATCTCCTGCGCCGCCGAGCCCGACCCGAACAGCACCGAACCAGCCCCATCATCACCCCCGAGATCGTGAGGTTCGGGCTTGTCGCCCTTCGAGCCCGGTCGGGTCAGATGCTGCCACTCTCCCCCATGTTGGCAATGATGCCGGGTCTGGTGGGACGCGACCCACCGCCCAGCGTCATCCCCGTGAGCATCGCCGTGAAGCTCGCGGTGTAGCCCACCACCTCCGCCCCGTCGTCGGGGGTGAGCAGGTGGGCGAGCAGCGCCTGCTCGTCACCGGTCAGAGCCAACCCATCGAGCTTGGCACCCAGGCTTTCGGCTACGGCAGCCTCGGTCATCATCGTCTCCCGTCGTGTCGGATGCGCCTATCGCTGGACACGACGGCCCAGCACGACCTTGGTTTCCGCACTGTTCGGCGAGCGCACAGCCAGCTGCGCCCAGCGTCGGCTGCTGAGCCACCGTCCGATGCGTTGGTCCGAGTACAACGACAGGGCACAAGCCGACGATCCGGTCGATGCCCTGCACAGCACCACGGCATCTGCCCCGTGATCTCCGACGCCCCACGGCGGGTACCAGTGCCTACCGCAACTGGAAGCGGCCGGCGAGCGCCAACACCACGACCGAGCCATGCCAAGAGGGATTCTCCGCCCGAATCCGAGATAGCCCCCTGCCCCGCAGGCCGTTGCGTCCTGTTCGATCAGTGCCCCGATGTGGCGGTGGCCGGGGTGCGGTACGGACGGTGATGAGCGGCGGCCGGCGAACCATGGGGGGGTTCGGCAGTCGGGCAGGCACGCCCTACCCGATCGGGTCCGCGACCCTGCTGGGCTCGTCCGGGTCTGGTGGGGTCGGGTCGGGCCTGGTGGGTGTGTCGGAGCGGGTGTGTCGGTGCGGGTGTGTCGGTGCGGGTGTTCGGGTGGTTGTCCACCGTGGTCGGCAGCCGTGGGGTGCGATGGTCACAGCCGCCCGTTACGGTGAACACATGTTCTCGTCGAGGTCGTCTTCCGCCACCTCCCGCCACCGTGCCGCGGCCGGCACGGCCGGGCTTGC
>SKJO01000351.1 GCA_007121975.1 Nitriliruptoraceae bacterium
CTGCATCCCGTACAGGATCTTCATCAGGGTCGACTTGCCCGCGCCGTTCTCCCCCACCAGGGCGTGGATCTCCCCGGGGCGCACCCGGAAGGTGATGTCGTCGTTGGCCACGACACCCGGGAAGCGCTTGGTTATGCCCGTGAGTTCGACTGCTGCCGGCGCCGCGCCGGCCTGCTCCTGCTCGCTCATCAGCGCCTCGTGTCCGTCTGGTGGGCCCACCGCGGGCGAAGCGTAGTGGGGCCCGGCGTCAAGCCGGGCCCCACTGGGTGCGCGTGCGCGCGGTGTCGCTGCCTACAGGGCGTCGGGGACCACGATGTCTCCGGCGATGACCTGGGCCTTGAGCTCCTCGAGCTCGTCGACGATGTCGTCGATGAACCCACCCGAGGTGGCGTAGCCGACCCCGTCGGTCTCGAGGTCGAAGGCGCGGTAGCCGCCTTCGAAGCGACCCTCGACCTGCGCGACGATGGTCTCGTACACGGCCACGTCGACCCGCTTGAGCATCGAGGTCAGGATGTACTCCTGGAGCTCCTCGTCGGCGGTCAGGTACTGATCGGAGTCGACCCCGATCGCCCAGACCTTGTCCCCGGTGGACTCGGAGTGCTCGCGTGCGGCCTCGAACAGCCCGGCACCGGAGCCACCTGCGGCGTGGTAGACGATGTCTGCACCGTTGCCGTACATGCCCGTGGCGATCTCACGGCCCGCGGCCGGGTCGGTGAACCCGCTGAAGTCCGGGGGCTGGCTGATGTAGGCGCGGTCGATCTCGATGTCGGGGTCCACGGCCTCGACCCCGGCGATGAAGCCGGCCTCGAAGCGCTCGATCAGCGGGATCTCGACGCCGCCGATGAAGCCCACGCGGTTGGTCTCGGTC
Organism: Nitriliruptoraceae bacterium; assembly: GCA_007121975.1. GTDB lineage: Bacteria > Actinomycetota > Nitriliruptoria > Nitriliruptorales > Nitriliruptoraceae > SKJO01. The sequence goes on from SKJO01000351.1 coordinate 869, forward strand.
TTGAGCGCGGCGGCCGCGCCCACGAGGAAGGATCCCTCGTGCTCGGCGAACCCGAGGGCCACGACGTTGGAGTCGGCGTCGAGGTCGGGCAGGAAGCCGTCGATCAGGCCGTAGTTGACGTCCGGGAAGTCGGGGGCGGTGGAGCCCAGGCCCTCCTCGAAGGCGAACCCGACGGCGAACACCAGGTCCACGCCCTCGCCGCTGACCAGCCGCAGCAGCTCGTCACGGTTCTCGCCGCCCTCGGAGGGCTCGAGCTCGGTGGTGTCGAGGTCGAACTCCGCCTCGGCCTGGTCGAGACCGGCGGCGGCCGCGTCGTTGAACGACAGGTCGCCGCGTCCGCCGATGTCGTAGACCAGTCCGACCGCGACCTGCTCGCCGTCGTCGGCGGCCGGCTCGTCAGCGGGTTCCTCCTCGGGCTCGTCGGCGGGTTCTTCCTCGGGCTCGTCGGCGGGTTCTTCCTCGGGCTCGTCGGCCGGTTCCTCGACGTCGGCGGGCTCATCGACCGCCGGGTCGTCGTCGGCGTCGCCGCAGGCGGCGAGCACGAGGCTGGCCGCGAGCGCGGCGCACAGCAGGGGGGTGAAGCGCCTCACGCGCATGGGTACCTCCTTGGGATGAGGATGGTGGCGCGCACCGTCACCGATCGGACGGCGGTCGGCAGAGCGCCGGGACCGCGCCTGAGGTCACACTACCCCGGTAGTAGACCGGCGACAACCACCGCACGTCTGGTGCGCGCAGGGTGCGACGGGGCTCAGTCCTCGTCCTCGCCACGCACCTCGACGTCCGCCGGCAGGTCGGGGCAGTCGACCCGGTCGATCTCGAGCGCCCCGAGCAGGTCCTCGGTGGCGACCCCACCGGCCTCCTCGAGCCCCTCGCGGTCCACGCAGGTGATCGTCATCGACCGGGCGCGCGCTTCCACCCCGGGAGCATCCGTCACGAAGCGCTCGTGGGGCACCAGCACGGTGGTGGTCTGAAGCGACAGCAGCCGGTGCACCAGGGGGCGCACCTCGAGGTCGAAGACGTCCTCGTCCGCGGCGCGCTGATCGAAGCGCGCCTGCACGGGGCCGTCGGTCGGCCGCAGCTCACGCAGGGCTCCGTAGCCCTGCCGCAGCCGCTCCCGGCCCTGCAGCACCAGCGCGAGGCCGGTCTCCACCTCGCCGCGCAGCTCGTCCGCGCCGGTGGCGACCCCGTCGGCATCGAAGGTGGCGATCGGGAAGGCCAGGTCGTTGGTCTCGGCCTCGAGCAGGTGGTCGCTGCCCTGCCACAGGTCCAGCCAGCCGGTGGCGATCAGCGCCACGGCGTCGGCCACCTCGCCGGTGGCGTCGTCGGCGTCGACGAACAGCCGGCGCAGGTCCGCCTCGAGGGTGTCGAGCACGGCCCGGGTGCTGGCCCCGTCGGCGCTGAGCGTGCCCCAGGTCTCGTCGTCGGCGACCGTGACCTGCTCGGGCAGGACCACCTCGGGCAGGTCGTCCTCGAGCAGGTCGAGGCGCTCGACGAGCGAGGCGTCGTCGCGTCCGGTCGGGGCGTCGTCGGACTGTGCGAGCGCCGCGGTGAGCCCGAGGGCTCCGAGCGCGAGCGCGGTCAGCACCGCGAGCACGGGCACGATCCTGCGCCTGGTCCCCACCTCGTCCTCCTC
>SKJO01000061.1 GCA_007121975.1 Nitriliruptoraceae bacterium
AGTCGGTCGCCGCGCCGGCCGCCGCGTCGGCTCGGGGTCGGGCGGCAGGGTCGGCGGGCGGCGTCGGATCCAGCCGCGGGGTGCGGGCATCCTCCGGGGTCACGCTGGGCGGGATCGGCCGTCGACGTTCGTCGTCGCCTTCGACCAGGACCTCGATGCGCAGGGCCAGTCCGCAGGACCGCTCGATGGCCGCGCGCAGGGCCCGATCGATCTCGTGGCCGCGGGCCTGTACGGCGTGGAAACCGCCGTAGCGCCGGGGGTAGCGCAGCACCAGCACGCCCCGGTCGACGCGCAGCGGCACGGCCGGCTCGAGCATGGCATGGTGCCGGCGGGAGCCCTGCTTGAGCACCTGAAGGATGCCGGGCCAGTGCGACGAGACCTGGGTGAAGGGGTCGTCGCTGGCGGCTTCGGCGGCCGGCGGATCCGGCTCGGGAACGGGTGCGGGTGCTGGTGCGGGTGGGGGTGCTGGTGCGGGTGCGGGTGCGGGTGCTGCCACGGGTGCGGGTGCTGGTGCTGGTGCGGGTGATGCCACGGGCGCCGGCTCGGGTTCGGCGGGCGGCCGTGTCGGCGCGGGGCGTGTCTCGGCGGCCTGATCCGGCGGTCGGCGCGGGGAGCGGGCCATGGGCTCGCTGGGCGCAGGCAGTACGCCACCGGCCATCTGCTGCTCGAGCCGTGCCACCCGGTCGAGCAGCGCCGCGAGGTCTCCATCACCGCCAGCCACCGCCAGGCGGGCAAGGGCGCGCTCCAGGGGCAGGCGGGGCGAGCCATGCCGCTGCTCGACCACGGTCTGCGCCAGCACGTCCACGATCCGCAGCAGCGACTCGCGGGGCAGCGCACCGGTCTGCACCGCGAGGCGTTCACGCCGGTCGTCGGTGGCGTCGACGAGGTCGGGACGCTGCGGCGCGGCCTGCAGCACGAGCAGATCCCGCACGTGCGCGACGAGATCGAGGGTGAAGCGGCGCAGGTCGTAGCCCTCGTCGAGCAGCGACTGCACGAGCCCGAGCAGCGCCGCGAGGTCGCGGGCGGCCAGGGCATCGACGGTGTCGAACACCCGCTCCGCCGGCGTGTGGCCGAGCACGGTGGCGACCGCAGCGGCGCTGACCTCGGTGCCGGCGAAGGCGAGCACCTGCTCGAGCACCGACAAGGTGTCGCGCACCGAGCCGTCACCGGCCCGTACGACCGCATCGACGGCCGCGGCGTCGACCTGGTAGCCCTCGGCGGTCGCGATCCGGCCCACCAGTTGCGCGACGTCGCTGGCCGACACCCGGCGCAGGTCGAGGCGCTGGACCCGCGACAGGATGGTCGGCAGCACCTTCTGCGGGTCGGTGGTCGCCATCGCGAACAGCACGTGGGCCGGCGGTTCCTCGATGAGCTTGAGCAACGCGTTGAAGGCCGCGGTCGAGGCCATGTGGACCTCGTCGAGCACGTAGACCTTGCGCCGCGCGCTGGCCGGCGCGAACAGCGCGCGGTCCCGCAGCTCGCGGGCGTCGTCGACCCCACCGTGGGAGGCCATGTCGAGCTCGATCACGTCGACCGAGGCGCCGGTGGTGATCGCGACACACTGATCGCAGGTGCCACACGGTTCCGGGGTCGGACCCTGCTCGCAGTTGAGGGCCTTGGCCAGGATCCGGGCGGTGGAGGTCTTGCCGGTCCCGCGCGGCCCGGTGAACAGGTAGGCGTGATGCACACGATCCTCGGCGATCGCGTTGCACAGCGTGCGCACGACATGGTCCTGACCCACGATGTCCGCGAAGGACTGGGGCCGGTACCGGCGGTAGAGCGAGACGTACGCCACGTCGGGCCTCCTGCTCCGCAACCGTAGCGCCCGGGTGCGACGACCCCAGGGGGAGCGCCCCGGTGTGGTGGGGTGACGGACGCCCGGCTCGGCACCCGTCCGAGAACGGCTTAGGGCTGCTGCCTCTCGGCCCTGACCCAGTTCACCGGGGGACGTCACCGACGGACGCCCGTCACCGCACCACATCGAAGCCGCAAGGCCCCGCGAGGACCCGACGGTAGCGCAGGTCCGCGATCACCGCGAGCGCGGCGGCCGTGCCCCCGGCTGGGTGATCGCCTCGGCGGCGCTCGCGACCCCCGCCTCCACGGCACGGGCGGGGCCGACTCCCGCCAGCCACGCCGCCAGGAACCCGCCGGTGAACGCGTCTCCGGCGCCGGTGGTGTCCACCACCTCGACCGGCTCGGCGGGCAAGGTGACCATGTCGCGCCCGCGGGCGAGCACGCTCGCCCCGTGCGGACCCCGCGTCACCGCCACCAGGGGGACGTGGTCGAGCAGGGCCTCGAGCGCTCCGGTGTCGCTGCCGGCACCGGTGGCCAGCAACTCGGCCTCGGCGAGGTTGGGACGCAGCAGGTCGGCGCCGGCGATCCAGTCCAGGAACCGGCCAGGACCGACCTCGGAGAGGAACCCGGCCGACCCGGGGTCCACGCTGATGCGCAGCCCCCGCTCGCGCGCCCGCCAGCCGAGGTCCAGCACCGCGTCGCGCACC
>SKJO01000420.1 GCA_007121975.1 Nitriliruptoraceae bacterium
CGCTGGACGTCGCGTTCACCTGGTCGGAGGGCTTCCACGACGACCGCCTGCGCAGCTACGTCAACGTGGTGCGCACCAGTGACGGCGGCACCCACGAGGAGGGCTTCCGCCGGGCGCTGACCGGCACGCTCAACCGCTTCGGCCGCGAGACCAGCGCGCTGACCAAGAAGGACCCCAACCTCACCGGCGACGACATCCGCGAGGGCCTGGTCGCCGTGGTCTCCATCAAGCTGCCCGACCCGCAGTTCGAGGGCCAGACCAAGGGCCGGCTCGGCTCGACCGTGGCCCGCACCTACGTCGAGCAGGTCGTCGGCGAGTCGTTCGCCGCCTGGCTCAACGCCAACAAGCCCAAGGGTCGCCAGATCATCAAGCGGGCCTCGGTCGCCGCCCATGCCCGGCAGGCCGCCCGGGCCGCGCGCGAGCTGACCCGCCGCAAGGGCCTGCTCGACCAGCAGAGCGCCGGGCTGCCCGGCAAGCTCGCCGACTGCACCTCGCGCGACCCGTCCGAGACCGAGCTGTACGTCGTCGAGGGCGACTCGGCAGGCGGGTCGTCCAAGGCGGCCCGGGACCGCCACACCCAGGCGATCCTGCCGCTGCGCGGCAAGGTGCTCAACGTCGAGAAGGCGCAGCTGACCAAGGTGCTCGCCAACGCCGAGATCCAGGCGCTGGTCAAGGCCGTGGGCACCGGAGTCGGTGACGCCTACGACCACGACCGCCTGCGCTACGACAAGATCATCCTGATGGCCGACGCGGATGTCGACGGCGGGCACATCACCACCCTGCTGCTGACGTTCTTCTACCGGCTCACCCCCGCCCTGATCGACAAGGGCCACCTCTACCTCGCCCAGCCGCCGCTGTACCAACTGCGCAAGGGCTCCAAGGTCGCCTACGCGATGTCCGACGCGGAGCGCGACACGCTGCTCAAACGCGAGTTCAAGGGTCAGCGCAACATCGAGGTGCAGCGGTTCAAGGGTCTTGGCGAGATGGACGCCGAGCAGCTGTGGACCACCACCATGGACCCCCAGCGACGCACCCTGCTGCGCGTCAACATCGAGGAGGCGGCGCGTGCCGACGAGCTGTTCGTGCTGCTGATGGGCAACCAGACCGACCCGCGCCGGGAGTGGATCGTGGCCAACGCCCACTTCGCCGAGAACGTCGACGTCTGAACTCGAAGCCGAGTCCCGTTCAGTCGCAAGCCACCACCCGGCTAACCCGCCGAACGCCTGGCACGCTTCCACCCCCGACGATGAGTAGCCGCTGTTTGTCTTGCCTCACGTCAGCCTCACGCAAGGTGCTTGGACAAGGACCGCGGAGACACCAGTTCCGGTGAAGCCGTGACGCAGCTGCGGAGAAGCTGTGAGAGCGAAACGACCTCCTGTCGATCAACGGTTGGGACGATCGTCCCCCACGCATCTTCGAGCCCCAGCAACAGACCCAAACCGCGTGACGGACGGATCCTCACCAATGACAGGCGGCGACTGTCCCTGTAGGGTTCGACTATGCTGCAGATCATCGGGGCGACCAGCGGTGCGACCATAGACTTCACACTAGCGATTCGAGTCCTCGAAGCAGCCATGCGCCGGGTTGGCTGGCTGTTCACCTCTCTCGAGGGGATTGTTTCCCGAGCCGCCGCTGCGGTGGAAGCCCTGATCATCGTTGTTCCACCGGCGATCATCCTCTTCATCGCTGCCATGCTGCTGTGGCGGACCCGGAACGCTGCACGCGCCGCAATCACCGTCCTCGCACTCCAGGTACTCGTCCTGACCGGGACCTGGAACGCACTCACTCACGACGTAGGTGTTGCGGTTGTCGCCGGCTCGCTTGGCATCGCAGTAGCACTGGCCATCCACTGGGCGGTTCATCGGCTCCTATGGCGTGGCCGTGCTGCGATCGACCTGGACAGCCAACTCAAGATCCTCCTAGCCGGCGTCGGTAGCGTGTTCACGTTCGGTGCGATCCCACTCATTCGCGAAGGCGGGGCCGGCCTCCCACTGAACCTGGTTGCTCCGATCCTCTGCACCTGGATCGGCCTGCTCCATCCCTGGGTAGCAACGCTCGGTGGAGTGTCGAGCGTGAGCGAGCGTCTCATGGCCTTCGTGCGATCGGCCTTCATCGTGGGACTGGCGGGCGCGGTGCTCTCTGGATCCCTCGTTGGTCGTGGACTCGGAGGCCTCGCTGAGCAGGCGATCAGGACGGGAGAGGTTGTCGTCGCGATCGAAGCGACAATTGCTTCCGTTGCCCTCGCCGTCGCACTCCTCGCCTCCTTCGCTGCTCCACGCGACCCAGGGAGCATCGCTGAATCAAGCGGCGCGACCACGGCCGACATCACCGGACGAGACGGCAGGACTGCCTATGGCGATACGTGATGCCAGAGACCTCGCCCCGGGTGAGGAATTGACGGCCGACATCTGCATCATCGGTGCGGGTCCTGCGGGTATCGTTCTCGGACTCGAACTCGCTCGCACCGGCATCGAGGTGGTCGTGCTCGAAGGCGGCGGCGAGGAGCGTAGTGACGAATCGCAGGATCTCTACCGGGGCGAGAACATCGGAGAGGACTACTTCGAACTCGATCTCACGCGCGTTCGACAGTTCGGAGGCTCAACGAACCACTGGGAGGGATACTGTCGCCCACTGGACCGTGAGGACTTCGACCGCCCACCGGCTGCGGACCTGGAGGGATGGCCGTTCTCTCGATCGGAACTCATCGATCACTATCGTGAAGCAAGCAGACTGTGCGAGATCGACGATTCCCTCGAACTGTCAGGGGAACACTGGGCTTCGCGTGTTGGGGCCGGCCTAATCGACATGGAGCCTACAACGGTCCGCTCAGAGGTGTTGTTTCGCAGCCCTCCGACGAACTTCGCCCGCCGGTACGGACCGGAGTTGGCTGAGGCCGACTCCGTCTCGATCTATCTTCACGCGAACGTTGTCGAGCTCACCTGGGAGCAAGATCGTGTCAGCTCCGTGCGGATCGCCCACTTCAACGGCGCCACCCAGACCATCACTGCCAGCAAGTTCGTTCTTGCAGTCGGCGGGCTCGAGGTACCCCGACTCCTACTTGTGTCGCCCGGGCCCCATGGCAACGGTATCGGCAACCAACATGACCAAGTAGGTCGGTACTTCATGGAGCATCCCCATCTCATCACTCCTCACCTTGTGACCCACGACCTAGATCAATTCTCCTTCTACACAGAGGAGACGGTGATTGAAAACACCAGGTTGATAGGCATCCTAACGCTGTCGCCCGAGTTGCGCTCCGCGCGCGCTATCGGTAACGCCACTGCGGTACTCCAGACGGCTTCGAACTTCGGGCAGCGTTGGAGTGACGCCGACCCCTTGGGCAAAGGAGTCCGCTCCCTCGTCGGGGGCCTCAACGACCTGACTTCACCCGAACAGGAACTGCTCAACGTCCGATTCATCACCGAGCAGGTTCCCAACGCACGTAGCCGCGTAGTCCTGTCGTCACATCACGACCCGTTCGGCCTACCGAGGATCGCGCTCGACTGGCAACTGCACCCAATCGATTACCACACGATCCGCAAGGCCGTCGAAACCGTCGGGACGCAGTTGGCGAACGCGGGCCTGGGCCGCTTGAACGCGCCAACACACGGGGGGTTGCTGCCCTATCGCATTCTCGGGGGCAATCACCACATGGGAACGACACGGCTAAGCGAGGATCCTACGCGCGGCGTCGTAGATGCTTCCCTCCGTGTCCATGGTGTGGAGAACCTCTACATCGCCTCTTCCTCCGTGTTTCCCACTGGTGGCTGGGCGAATCCAACGCTCACGATCCTGGCCTTGACCCTTCGATTAGCGGATCACCTCAAGGAGTCCTCCGGATGAGCGAATCGACCCCCAGGATCGATCGCCGCCAGATCCTCATCGGTATGGGCCTGACCGGCCTCGCACTCGCTACCTGGCCAACCAGTTGGTTACTCGCCACGGGCTCGAGCGCTACAGACATCGCCGCGGAACGCATTGCCGCATTGTTCAACGGTAGAGACGGATTGGACGGGCTCGGCCAGCAGTACCTGCGCTCCGCCCAAGGACGGGTTGACCCCAAGGACCTCGTCGAGGAAATTCTCCCTCCGAGCATCGGCCTTCGAGCATTCGTCGACGCATCGGACGACGAGGTCCGACTTCTACTCTCGGCCCGTGTCGCCGACGACTTCGTCAGCCACCGCATCACTTCGGTGGAAGGCTGGATCCTCAGCCGCACGGAGATGAAGATCGCGGCGCTTGTGACGCTCCGAGGCATCTGAGCACCTGCCTAGCGTCTCACCTCGTGACAGGCCCTCTGCGCTGAAGCGCACTTCATTGGCGCATGGCCCACGGAAACCCCGGCAAGGCTATGTTGAGCCCGCGATAGCGACGTCACACTTGACGGCCCCGCTCAGCCGCCTTCATCGAGCCCCGAAAGATGTCGCAGGATCGGACCCAGGATGGCCAAGCAGCCCGCCCTGACCACCGGCGAGATCCGCGACGTCTCGCTCGAGTCGCGCATGGAGCAGTCGTTCCTCGACTACTCGATGTCGGTGATCGTCGGACGCGCCCTGCCCGACGTGCGCGACGGGCTCAAGCCCGTGCAGCGGCGCATCCTGTACTCGATGTGGGAGTCGGGGCTCCGACCCGACCGTCCCTACCGCAAGTGCGCCTCGGCGGTCGGCGAGGTCATGAAGACCTACCACCCGCACGGCGACAGCTCGATCTACGACGCGCTGGTGCGCATGGCCCAGGACTTCGCGACCCGTGAACCGCTGGTCGACGGGCACGGCAACTTCGGGTCGGTCGACGGCGACCCGCCGGCGGCGATGCGCTACACCGAGGCGCGGCTCTCGGCGCTGGCGATGGAACTGCTCGACGGCATCGACGAGGACACCGTCGACGAGGTCGAGAACTACGACGGCTACGACACCGAGCCGGTCGTGCTGCCCGCCCGGTTCCCCAACCTGCTGGTCAACGGTGCGTCGGGCATCGCGGTGGGCATGGCGACCAACATCCCGCCGCACAACCTCGGCGAGGTCATCGACGCCTGCCTGCACCTCATCCGCCACCCGGACGCCGACATCGACGCGCTGATGCGCCACGTGCCGGCCCCCGACCTGCCCACCGGCGCGCGGATCATCGCCGGCGACGGCATCACCCAGGCCTACACCTCCGGACGCGGCGCGATCAGCGTGGAGGCGGTCGCCTCCACCGAGATGCGCACCGGCAACCTGCCGCGCATCGTCGTGACCGAGATCCCCTACCAGGTCAACAAGGCCGCACTGCTCGAGCGCATCGCCGGGCTGGTCGCCAACCGCAAGCTCGAGGCGATCCGCGACCTGCGCGACGAGTCGTCGCGTGACGGCATGCGCATCGTCATCGAGCTCAAGCGCGGCGAGGATCCCGCGGCCGTGCTCGCCAAGCTCTACCAGCACACCGACCTGCGCACCAACCTCAACGTCAACCTCGTCGCCCTGGTCGACGGGGCCCCGCGCACGCTCGGGCTGCGCGAGGCGCTGGTGCACTACCTCGCCCACCAGCGCGAGGTCATCACCCGGCGTACCCGGCACCGGCTGGAGCGTGCCCGGGCCCGCGCCCACATCGTCGAGGGGCTGCTGCGGGCCCTGGACCACCTCGACGAGGTGATCGCGCTGATCCGCGGCAGTGAATCCGCGGCGGCGGCCAAGCTCGGGCTGATCGAGCGCTTCGCGTTCAGCGAACTGCAGGCCCAGGCCGTGCTCGACATGCAGCTGCGCCGCCTGGCCGCCCTGGAGCGCGCCGCCCTGGAGGACGAGTACCAGGAGCTGATGGCGCTGATCGCCCGGCTCGAGGAGATCCTCGGCGACCAGCAGGTCCTCGACGGGGTGCTGGTGGAGGAGCTCACCGCGATCAAGCGCACCCACGCCACCCCGCGCCGCTCGCGGATCGTGGCCGACGGGATCGACACCGGCGACGTGCTCGCCGGGGGGTCACTGGCCGGCTTCGAAGCCCAGGACGTCACCGTGCTGGTCACCCGGGGCGGCTACCTCAAGCCGCTGCCCCGGCGCCGTACCACCCCGGCGCACAAGCACCCGCACGATCCGCTGGTGGCGGTGCTGCGGGCCACCACCGACGACACGCTGCTGCTGGTCGAGGAGGGCGGCACGGCCCACCGCGTGGCCATCGCCGACGTGCCGGTGGTCAAGGCCAACCAGCGTGGCACCCACGCCGGCGGGGTGATCGGCACGGGGCCCGACCGGCCACTGGTCGGCGCGGTGGTGCTGCCCACCGGCCCTCGGGCCCAGCAGGCCGTGTCCGACACCGCCACGCTGGTCACCGCCAGCGCCGGCGGGCTGGTCAAGCGCACGCTGCTGCGCGAGGTGAGCGACGCCCGCGCGCGCAGCCTGCAGGCCGCCGGCGTGCGCGACGGCGACCGGCTCGTGGCGGTGGCCGTGTGCGACGACGATGAGCATCTGCTGCTCGCCCACTCCGGGGGGCTGGTGACCCGCTTCGCCGCCAGGGAGGTCCGGGCGATGGGCCGCACCGCTGCGGGTGTCGCCGGGATGAGCGTGCCCGACGGCGCGCAGATCGTGGCGCTGTCGGTCGTACCGGCCGATGACGGTGCGGGCGCCGAGGTGCTGACCGTCGGGGTCGACGGCATCGCCAAGCGCACCCCGCTGGGCGAGTACCCGGTCAAGGGCCGCGGAGGCAAGGGGCTACAGACCGGCTCCTCGGCGCTGGCCTGGTGCGGCGTGGCCGGCGATGTGCACCTGCCCACCGATCCGCCGCTGGTCCTGCGCGCGGTCGATCTGCCCGAAGCCCGGCGCGCCGGCCGCGGCCAGCCCGTCGACGGGGAGGTCCATGGCATCGTGGTCGCCGAGCAGGACCCCGCCACCGCAACCGAGCACTGAGCACGCAGCACCCGCCGGCACGCCCCCCGGCTTGGTCCTCGGGCGCCCGGCGATCCGGCTCCCGACCCGTGGTGGGCTCAGCCCGGCTCTGCCACGGGCAGCTCGAACCAGAAGCAGGTGCGTCCGGGCCGAGACTCGAACCCGATCCGACCACCGTGCTGCTCGACGATGTCCTTGCTGATCGCCAGGCCCAGCCCCGCGCTGCCGTGGCCGTCGCCGGCGGGGTCCGCCTGGGCGAACCGCTCGAAGACCCGATCGGTGAACTCCTCGGGGATACCCGGGCCCCGGTCGATCACCTCGGTGCGCGCCCTGCCGTCCACCCGCCGCAGCCGCAGCTCGACCGTGGATCCGTCCGGTCCGAACTTCGCCGCGTTGGACAGCAGGTTGGCCAGCACCTGGCCCAGTCGGCCCGCATCGACCTCGGCGCTGAGCGGCTCGAGTTGGGTCAGCCCGAAGGTCACGCCACGCGCAAGCCCGTAGGGGGCGAGCTCCTGCAAGGAGCGCTCGAGCAGCGGACCCAGCGGCTGGGCCTGGACGTCGAACACGGCCTGCCCCGAGGCCAGCCGCTCGGCATCGAGCAGGTCCTCGATCAGCGCAGCGAGCCGGTCGGTGTTGCGGGTCGCGACCTCCAGCAGCGGCTGCGATCCGGCCGCCAGACCCCCCGCCACGCCGGCCTGCAGCAGATCGAGCGCACCGCGGATCGAGGTCAGCGGGGTGCGCAGTTCGTGGCTGACGTTGGAGACGATTGCCGCCCGGGCGGCGTCGAGGCGGTGCTGCTCGGAGACGTCGGTGGTCGCCCCCGAGATCCGGCTCGGGCGGCCGTTCTCGTCGTAGTCGATCAGCCCCCGGATCACGACGGGGACGAGCTGGCCACGACGGTGGTGGATACGTGCCGACACCGTGAAGGTGTGGCCGCGGCGTGCCACGACCTCGTCGACCACGGCATCGATCGACGCGAGGTCGTCGGGGTGGGTCAGCTCCCGCCAGGTGCTGGGGTGCTGGGGCAGCTCACCGGGGACATAGCCGTGCAGTTCGAGCCAGCGGGGGGAGTACACGACCGTGCCGGTGCGCAGGTCGTTGTCCCACCAACCGTCCGCCGTCGCACGCAGCACGCGCTGCAGCCGCTCCTCACTCAACTGCAGCGCACGCGAGGTCTCGTCGAGGTCGGTGACGTCCTGCAGGCTGCCCTCGAGGCGCTGCTCGGCGCCGTGCCCGGTCTGCTGCAGGCTCGCGAGCACCCGCACGGCTCGGACGCCACCATCCGGACGCACGACGCGGTGGACGAGGTCGAGCGAGCCGTCGGTCATCGCGTCGCGCAGGGCCTGATGGACCGCCGCGAGTTCCTCGGGGGGGATCAACGCGAGGATCTGCTGCAGCGGCACCCGGTGGAGCTGAGGCGGCCAGCCGAGGATGTCGCTGACGACCGGGGAGAGCTCGGCGACCTGCGCCTGAAGATCGAGGCTCGCAGGTCCGATCCGGGCCTGCCACTGGACCTCGTCGAGTTGCGCACCGGTCCGGTGCAGGCGGTGCTCACGCTCGCGCTGGGTGGTGATGTCCTGGAACGAACCCGACACCCCCACCACCACCCCATCGCGCACATCCGCGCGGCCGGTGGTGCGGATCCAGCGCGGCACGCCCTGCATGGTCACGAAGTCCAACTCGAGGTCGAAGGGCTCGCCGTGCGCGACCAGGCGGGAGAACGCCGGCTCGAGGACCGCCCGGGACTCCGGCGGGTAGCAGCGCATCCCGTCATCCACCCCCGGGCGGAAGGTGGCCGGGTCGGTGCCGTAGATCGCGTGCACGCCCGCCGACCAGCGGGTCTCGCCGGTGTCGAGCACGAGGGTCCAGGTGCCGATCCCCGAGACCCGCTCGAGCTCCGCGAAGGACTCGCGGCGCTCGCGCTCCTCGGTGACGTCGTGCACGACGGCATAGATGCGCTGCTCCTCGACCACCGACACCGCGTCCCAGCGCAGCCAGCGGTAGGTGCCGTTCGCATGCCGGTAGCGGTTGTCGAAGCCGGCCACGGCGCTGCCCCGGGTCAGCACACCGGCCGCGGCGGCCGTGGCGGCCTGGTCGTCGGGGTGGACGAAGTCGAGGTAGGCGCGGTCGAGCAGCTTCGAGGACGGCCAGCCGAGCAGCGCGGTCCACGCCGGGTTGGCCGTCAGCAGCCGCCCCGCGAAGTCGGCCACGCACATCGGTTGCGTGGCAACCTCGAACAGCCGGAGCAGGTCGCCGTCGGCGGATGACCCCCCCGGGCTCCCGGTTTGCGCGTCGAACTCGGTATCCATGGCCAACCACGTCGCGGTCCCACGCCGCCCCAACGGCAGCGCGCACCGGCGGGGGACGTCGAGGCAACCGTCCGCGCGGATGCGCCGGCACCCTAGCGAGTCGGGTCCGGTGAGGGAACCCTTCCGGCCGATCCTGCGCGCGCTGCTCGCTCACCGCGGGAGCCACCCGGTCGCGCACGGGCCGCACCGCCGGGCCGCCGCGCCGGCCCAGGACCCGGGGACGGCCTCACAGCACCAGCGGGCGCGGGGGGTGGACCAGCAGGTCCGGTCGCCGGCGCCACACCTGCGGATCGACCACCTCGACGTACAGCTCGAGCTCGTTGCCGTCGGGGTCCGCGAGCGCCAGCCCGTGGGTCACCCCGCGATCGACCATCCCCAGCACCTCGACGTCGGCGGCGACGAGCCGGGCATGGATCGCGCGCAGCGCGTCGTCGTCGTCACCGACCTTGCAGCCGAGGTGGGCGAGCCCCACCCGCCGGGTGGTCGCCACCGGCTCGGCGTCGAA
>SKJO01000085.1 GCA_007121975.1 Nitriliruptoraceae bacterium
GGCGAGCGGGTCGCGGTGCTGCCCGGTCCGGCCCGGGGCCGGATCCGCGACCTGCGCAGCCTCGAGGTGGCGATCGACGCGGCGGTTGCGCCCGCCCGGGTGGCGGTGGCGCTGGCCGGCGTCGCCACCACCGAGGTCGAGCGCGGAGCGGCGCTGGTCGGGCTGCGTCCGGATGGCACCCCGGCCGGCATGGCGACCGACGCCATGGACGTGTGGCTCGAGGCCCTCGAGCACGGGCCGGTCGGGCACCGGGGTGCGTGGCAACTGCACCTGGGCACCGCCCACCGTCAGGCCCGCCTGCTCCCGCTGCTCGGAGACCTGCAGCCCGGTGAGCAGGGTCCGGTACGGCTCGAGGTCGACCGGTCGCTGCCGGTGCGGGTCGGGGACCGGTTCGTGCTGCGGGAGATCGGCCGACGGGTCACGGCGGCCGGCGGCATGGTGCTCGATCCTGCGCCGTCGCCCACCCGCCGGGGGGTGACCCAGCGCCTCGTGCATGCCGAGGCGCTCGAAGCCGTCCACACCACCACCCAGCCGCTGCCCCGTGCAGGTGCGTTGGTCGCCCTGCGGGGCGGTACGACAGCGCTGGCGGACCTGGAGGCGGCGATCGGACAAGCCGTGGAGGCGGGGCTGGAGCACGACCACGGGGTCGTGGTGATCGACACGGAGGCGGTTGCGCTCGCAAGGCTCGAGCAGTGGCAGGAGCTGGCCGTCGCGATCGCCGGCCAGGCGTCCGCCGACGATCCCGTCGTCCCGCACGAGCACCTGCTCGCCGCGGTGCAGGCCAGCGGCTGCCCGCACGCGGTCTGGCCGGCCGTGCTCCGGGCTGCGCTCGCGTCCGGCGAAGTGGCCGACGTCGGGGGCAGGGTCGTGCACCGCGACCACCTCGACGTCTACGTTGCCGGCCGCCGCGCACGCACCGAGCAGCTGCTCGACGCGCTGGCCGGTCCCGAGCTGAGCTGCATCGACGCGGACCGGGTCGACGACGAGTTCGGCCTGGCGCGCTTCGAGCTGCAGCCGCTGCTCGATGGGGGGCAGGTGCTGCAGCACGACGGAGTGCTGTTCACCCCCGCCACCGTGCGCCGCGCCGTCGAGACGCTCGACGCCGGTCCGGGCGCCGGCGGCGCGAGGTTCACCGCCTCCGATGCGCGCCGGGCCTGGGGACTGACCCGCCGGTTCGCGGTCCCCCTGCTCGAGTACCTCCGGGCGACCGGCCGAACGACGTTCGACGGGACCTCCCACCGGCGGCTGACGGACTGAGCACGTCCGGGCGCCCCCCTGGCAGGACGTCCCGGCCAGCCGACGGGCCTCAGCGCTGGACGCGCGCGCCTGCGCCCGCGGCGAGCCGCTGGACCTCGGCCCGGGTGGCCATGGAGGTGTCGCCGGGTGTGGTCATCGCCAAGGCGCCGTGTGCCGCTCCGTAGTTGACCGCCAGCTGGAGCGACTCGCCTTCGAGCAGGCCGTAGATGAGACCGGAGGCGAAGCTGTCACCGCCACCGACCCGGTCGAAGATCTCCAGCGCCGGCCGGTGCGTCGCCTCGACGAAGCCCTCGGAACGTGACCAGGCGACGGCACCCCAGTCGTTCACCGTTGCGGTGCGCACGCCACGCATCGTCGTCGCGACGACCGCCAGGTCCGGATAGGTCGTCGTCACGGTCTCGATCATCCGGAAGAACGCCGTCGCCTCGAGCGCCGTCAGGTGCTCGTCGACACCCGGGACCTCGATGCCCAGGCACGCGGTGAAGTCCTCCTCGTTGCCGATCATCACGTCGACGAGCGGGGCCAGCCGCCGGTTCACCTCCCGCGCACGGTCCTGACCGCCGACCCCCCGGAACAAGCTGGGTCGGTAGTTCAGGTCGTAGGACACGACGGTGCCGTGACGTCGCGCCGCCTCCATCGCCTCCTGGGCGACTGCCGGGGTCGACGCCGACAATCCCACGAAGATGCCGCCGGTGTGCAACCACCGCACCCCGAGCTCCCCGAACAGGTGATCCCAGTCGACCTCACCCACCGAGAGCTGGCTGACAGCGGTGTTGCCGCGATCGGACGCGCCCAGCGCACCACGGACCCCGAACCCTCGCTCGGTGAAGTTGAGGCCGTTGCGGGCGCTGCGCCCGATGCCGTCGTCCGGGACCCACCGAACGTGCGAGGTGTCCACGCCTCCCTGGAGCATGAGGTCCTCGACCAGCCGACCCACGGGGTTGTCCACCAGGGCGGTCACGATGCCAGCGCGCAGCCCGAAGCAGCGCCGAAGGCCGCGGGCGACGTTGTACTCGCCGCCGCCCTCCCAGACCTCGAACCGCCGCGCCGTGTGGATCCGGCCATCACCGGGATCGAGTCGGAGCATGACCTCCCCGAGCGAGACGATGTCGTAAGCGCAGGCTTCGGGGGGCTTCGGCATGACGGCTGGCACCCTGGTCCTCCTCGGTTAGGACGGCTCGGACGCCACGGCCGCCACCGCGGCCACCGCGGCACGGATCCGTTGGCCGATCGCGTGCTGGTCACCGGCTCGCAGGGCGGCAGAGGGAACCATGAAGCTCCCCCCGACGGCTGCGACACACGGCAGCCGCAGATAGGTCGGGAGCTCGACGGGACCGATGCCGCCGGTCGGCACGAAGCGCGCCTGCGGGAACGGCGCTGCGAGCGCCTGCAGCATCCCGGGACCACCGAGCGGCCCCGCCGGGAAGAACTTGAGCAGCTGCGCTCCGGCCCGACGTGCGGCCTGCACCTCCGTCGCGGTCGCCACCCCCGGGATGGGGAGGAGCCCGCACTCGAGGCTTCGCCGCACCACCTCGGCGTCGAACCCCGGCGAGACGACCACGCTGGCCCCGGCCTGCGCCGCCTGGTCGACCTGTGCACGACGCACGACCGTGCCTGCGGCCACCAGCAGGCCGGGCTGCTCGGCCAGGCGCTCGATCGCGTCCAGAGCGGCGGGCGTTCGAAGGGTGACCTCCGCGATCGGCAGCCCATGGTCGACGAGCGCGTCGCCGAGCCATCCCGCGTCGTTGGCGTCATCGAGGACGATCACGGGCAGCAGCCGGCAGGACTGCAGCAGCGACTGCGCACGGTCCGGGTCCATCACGCTCAGCCCTCCGTCGTGGCCGCGGCGCTCGCGCGCGCGGTGCCGGGCCTGCACCACGGACCGATGGCAGCCGTCAAGATCGGAATCCTCCCCATCACTGCGAACGGACGGCATCGGGTGCCGGTGGCGATCCCGGTGGCGATCCCGGTGACGATCCCGGTGACGTCCACCGCCACCGACGTCGGCCGTCCGGCTCGCGGTGGATGGTCGCGGCGTGCGTCGCCGGGGCCGCACGCACCTCGACCGCGACGTCGCGATCGTCGGCCGTCACCGCTTCGACCACACCGCCATCGACCGCCACCTCGAGCACCAGGGGCTCCTGTCCCGGCCACACCGCCTCGCCCCGGGCATCGGCGCGCGGGGCCCACAGGGTCCAGGTCACGTCGTCGAGCCGCACCTCGCCGGTGTGCTGCACCACCGGGTGCAGCGGCAGCACCGCCCCGCCGCGGACGAACAACGGCACCCGGTCCATCGCTACCTCGACGTCGAGGTAGCGGCCACCCTCGAGGATCTCGTCGGTCCACCAGTCGACCCAGTGACCGGCCGGCAGGTAGACACGGCGACGGCCGGTCTCCTCGAGGATCGGCGCGACCAGCAGATCCGGGCCCAACAGGTAGGCGTCGTCGATGCGGGCGGCGATCGGATCGTGCGGGTGGTCGATCACCAACGGGCGCACCAAGGGCACGCTGGCCGCCGCCGACGCTCCTGCGGCCGTCCACAGGTAGGGCAGCAGCCGGTAGCGCAGCTCGGCGGTAGCCCGGAACGCCGCCAGCGCCTCATCGCCGAACTCCCACGGCTCGCGCGGCGGCGACCCGTGGGCCCGGGCATGGGAGCTGAGCAGCCCGAGCTGCGCCCAGCGCACGTACAGCTCGGGCGTGGGGGTGCCGATGAACCCCCCGATGTCGTGCGAGGAGAACGGGAACCCGCTCAGGCCCATCGACAGCATCGAGCGCAGGACGCAGGCGAGATCCTCGAACCGCGCCACGCCGTCACCGGACCAGTGCACGGGGTAGCGCTGGGAGCCGGCCCAGCCCGACCGGCCCCAGATCATCGCCTCACCAGGCCCGCGTACCTGCTCGGTGACCTCGTAGACGGCACGCTGGTACAGCAGCGGGTAGAGGTTGTGGGCCTCGTGGCTCTCGGCACCGGCGTAGACGCCGTCGGGCGGGGCGCCCTCGCCGTAGTCGACCTTGATCACCGCCACGCCGAGCTCGAGCAGCGCACGCAGCTTGTCCTGCACCCAGGCCACCGTCTCGGGGCGCGTGTAGTCGATCAGGGCGGCGTCCTCACCGAAGCCCCCGGGCAGCAGGTAGACGTGTCCGCTGGCCCGGCGGACCAGGTGACCGCCGGCCATAGCTTCGCCGAACAGCGGCGAGTGCACGTTGACCAGCGGCCACTGCCACAGGCTGACCTTGAAGCCGAGCGCGTCGAGGTCTCGGGTCATGGCGGCCGGGTCGGGGAAGCTCGAGCCGAAGGCGAGATCACACACGTAGTCGGTCTCGAACCAGCCGGTGTCGATGTGCAACACGTCGGTGGGGATGCGCTGCTCGCGCAGCTCGCGCGCGACCCGCTGAACCTGCTCCTGGGACGCGTAGGTGATGCGTGACATCCACAATCCGAACGACCACACCGGTGGCAACCCCGGCGCTCCCGTGAGCCGGGTGTAGCGCGGCAGGATCTCGCGCGGGGTCGGACCGACGATCACGAACAGGTCGAGCTCGCGAGTGTCGTCGACCACGACCGACAGCGCGGTGTGATCGAGCTCCCCGACGCGGAAGGTCATCGCGTTGGAGCTGTGGACGAACAGCCCGTAGCCGCGAGAGGTGAGGTAGAACGGCACCTGCTTGTAGCTGGCTGGTGAGGTGTTGGAGAACGCCTCCTCGACCCACAGCTGCTGGCTCGTGCCGCGTTTGTCGTAGGAGCCGAAGGACTCGCCGAACCCGTGCACGCGTTCGTCGTGGGCGAGGTCGAAGGTCAGGAAGCTCTGGTCGCGGCCGTCGCAGGTCCACCCGGCGGGGTAGCCGTAACGGTGGTGGAAGATCCAGCGCCCCTCGGCGGTGTTCCACTCCGGGGGACGTGAAGCGAACGCCGGGAGGTCGATGGGCCGGGTCCGGCACACCACCTCGCCGCTGGGCCCACGGACCACCAGCCGCAACGGCGACCGCTCGACCGTGACCTGCGAGGCGCCGAGCGTGAGTTCGATGGTGGCATCGGTCTGCGTCACCGCGATGTCGAGGGGATCCGCCGGGAGCTCGGCGAGCATGGCGGTGCGGCGATCGGCGACCTCGCCACCGGCGGCGAAGCGCAGCCGCAGGATGCCCTGAGCGCAGGCGTCGAGCCGCAGCGTCGCACCGTCACCTTCGACCGGCTCGGCGGGCATCGTCTCCACGACCGTGCCGTAGTAGTCCGCGAGGACCGGAGTGAACACCAGGGTCGACAGTCGCAGGGTGACGCCACGCGCGTCGGGTTCGACGGCGACGACCTCGGCGAGCAACTCGACGGGGACCTGCCGTCCGAGGAAGGTCGACAACTCCCGACCGTGGGGGACGATCACGCGATCACCTCCTCCTTGCCGCGTAGACGGATACTGTATATCGCTTCGCTGACGACGGCGGCGTCAACCGCCCGTCAGCACCCACAGCTGGACGACGAGGCTCGCGGTCACCACCACCAGCAGCAGTGCTGCGCCGCCGAGGTTGTCGCGCAGCACCTCGCCCTCACGGCCGCTGATACCCGTGGCCGCCGTCCCGACCGACGCCACGGTCGGCGACAGGGCGTTGCCGATGTTCCCGCCCGCGGTCTGCCCGGTGAGGATCACGGCGGTGGCGACCCCGAGTACGACGGCGACCTCGGCCTGCAACGCGCTGAACAGGGCGTTGGATGCGGTGGTCGACCCGGTGATCACGGTGCCGAGCGCGCCCAGCGGCACCGACACCAGCACGAATGCCCGTCCGAGCCCGGCTGCCAGCACCTCGGCGACGATCCTGACCATCCCCGACTCGCTCATCAAGGCCGCCAGCACGGTCAGCCCGAGGATCGACGGCGCCACCTTGCGGCAGCGGCCAGCCCACCCACCCAGCGCCTCGCGGGTGCGACCTTCGGGCCACCACCCGCGGCGGCGGTAGACGCTCACCGCAGCCACCGCCGCGAGCAGCAGATAGGGCAGCGGGTGCAGCAGCGGACGGAACACGGGGCTCGCCGCCGACGCCTGCGTCGTGAACCCGAAAGCCGCGTCGACGCCGGGCAGCACCGGCGCGACCGGCGGCACGCGTTCGAGCACCGCCCGCACCACCGGCACCGCGAACCCGATCACGGCCGTGACGGTCAGCACGACGTAGGGTGCGCCAGCGCGCAGCAGGTCGGCGCCCGCCGGACGCGTCACCCCCCGTCCGGGCAGCAGCCACCACGCCGCCAGCAACCCCGCCAGCCCGGCGGTCGTGGAGCCGATCGCCGGCTGGACGGTCACCACCCCGATCAGCACGGCGCCCATGATCCCACCCAGCGCCAGCGCCCGCCAGCGGTCGCCGGGTGCCCGCTCACCGCGAGTCAGCACCAGCAGCCCCGATACCACCGCGCTGATCGCGAGCACCACACCGGCGCGCAGGGCGAAGTCCGCCGCCTCGGGCCCGGTCAGCCCCGCCGTGGCCTCGGCCATGAAGTAGCTCGACCCCATCGACCCGAACGTCACCGACCACTGGTAGCCGATCAGGCAGGCCGCGACCGCCGTGACCGGAGCCATCCCCCGACGTACCAGCAGCGGCGCCGCCATCGCGATCGGGGCACCGAACCCGGCCGCACCCTGCAGGAAGGACGGCAGAACGAAGGCCAGCAACAGCAACTGACGGCCTTCGGTGGGCGCCAGGGTGTCGGCGGCGCCGGCGAGTCGATCCAACGAACCGGACCGGTCGAGCAGTTCGTAGAGCAGCAACGCCGGGAGCACGATCAACAGGATCCAGGTACCGGTCCAGACGCCTCGGGTGACCACGACGGCCAGCTCGACGGCGTCGAGCCCGAACAGCACGACGCTGAGCACCGCTGCCACCCCGGAAGCGATCCACGCCGAGCGGGTCACCGGGGCCGAGCCAAGCACCAGGACCGTGAGCAGCACGATCGGCCCGATGGCGGCCAGGGCCGCCCAAGCCGGGGCGTTCATGCGCGGCGGGCCACGGCCGGGTCGGACACCTCGGAGGCCGCAACCGCCCCGGAGCCCTCAGGGTCACCGAGAGCCGGATCCGCCCCATCGGAGGGTGACTCGTCCCCGTCCATGGCTGCGGCCGCATCCATCTGCGCCCGCAGCACCCCGAGGGTGTCCAGCACGTGCTTGGTGCCGAGTTCCGCGGCGCGATCGCCGTCGTGCTCACGGATCGCGTCGACGATCTCGAGGTGTTCCTCCACCGAGTGGCGGGTGCGTCGCGGCGGCGCCTCGGCGAAGTACCACTGCACCCGCAGGCGCAGTCCCTTCAGCGTCGCCGTGAGCACGTCGTTGCCGGCCGCCACGACCACGGCGTCGTGGAACCTCGAGTTGAGGGTGGCGAACCGCTTCGGCTCGTCGGCGGCGTCCCTGGCCGACCGCGCGAGCGCATCGAGCTCCGCGACCTGCTCGTCGGTCCGGCGGCGGGCTGCCAGTCGGCAGGCCTGGGCCTCCAGCGGTGCGCGGACCTCGAACAGCTCCTCGAGCTCCGCGGCGTGGCGCTGGCGGACATAGACGCCGTGGCGCGGACGGATCTCCACCCACCCGCTGGCGTCCAACGCGCGCAACGCCTCGCGCACCGGGATCCGGCTGACGCCGAAGTGCGCGGCGAGCTCGTCGGGGTGGATGCGAGCCCCCGGCTCGAGCGCCCCGTTGAGGATCGCCTCCTCGATCGCAGCTCGGAGCTGCTCGCCGAGCGTCTCCGCCCCGCCGAGCTGCGGCAGCGCCGCCAGTGACTCGCTCATGATGATTGCTCCTCGCCTGCCGGCCCGCCGAGATCGCGCCTGGAGTGCCGACACGGCACCGGCATCCTACGGGCACCGGTCGCTTCAGCCACCGCCCCGCAGGACAGCCCGCATCGAGCCGGCAGCGGGCAGCGCGACCCGGCACGTGGTTGCGTCGATCCTCGGCGTCACCGGCACCCCGTCCACGGTGACCGTGGTACTGGGCACTCCGAGCACCTCGAGGTCGACATCGGTGTCGGTGCCCACCACCTCGACGTGCAGCTCGTCACCCTCGCGGTGCCAGCGGACCTCGCACCCCCGGTCACGCTCGGGCAGCGCGGTTACCGCGCCACGCGCGCCGGGGCGCACGAGCGTGACGGTCAGCGGACCGTCGAGCGCCTCACCGGTGTGCTGGCGCGCCGCGGCCTGCACCACCGCGTGGTCCTCGCGCAGGAACAGCGGGATGCGCTCGAGCGGCGCGATGACCTCGATGACGCGCCCCCCGGTGACGGGCTCACGGGTCCAGAAGTCGGTCCACGTCCCGGCGGGGAGGTAGACCTGGCGACGCTGACCGGCATCCAGCATCGGCGCGACGAGCAGCGCAGGACCGAACAGGTACGCGTCCTCGACCCGGGCGGCCAGCGGATCATCGGGGAACTCCCACACGTAGGGCCGGACCACCGGCGCGCACGTCTGGCCGGCATCGACGATGACCGCGTCGAGGTAGGGCAGCAGCCGGCTGCGCAGCTCGAGCGCTTCGCGCGCAAGCCGCTCGGCACGCTCACCATAGGCCCAGGGTTCACGCGGCGGCATGCCGTGGGCACGCACATGCGACGAGAACACCCCGAGCTGCATCCACCGGATGTACAGCGCGTCGTCGGGCAGGCCGACGAACCCCCCGACGTCGTGGCTGGAGAACGGGAACCCGCTCAGCCCCATCGACAGCATCGAGCGCAGCACGCAGGCGAGGTCCTCGTAGCGGGCCACCCCGTCGCCGGACCAGTGCACCGGGAAGCGCTGCGAGCCGGCCCAGGCCGAGCGGGCCCACAGCACGCCCTGGTCGCCGTGCACCTCGTCGACGACCTCCTGCACGGCCTGCTGGTAGAGCAGCGGATAGAGGTTGTGCGCATCGCGCTGGTCGACCCCGGCGTACACGCCGTCGGGCGGCGCACCCTCCCCGAAGTCGACCTTGATGGCCTGCACCCCGAGCTCGAGCAGCCCCCGCAGCTTGCCCTGGATCCACCGCACGGTGTCCGGGTTGGAGTAGTCGACCAGCGCCGCGTCGCGGACGAACCCGCTGCGCACGTAGGCGGCGTCGTTGTCGCGCTTGACGAGGTAGCCGGCCGCCTCGCCCTCCAGGTGCAGCTGCGAGCCGACCACCAGGTTGGGCCACTGCCACAGCGACAGGTGGAACCCCTGGTCACCGAGCCGCTCGGCCATCGCGGCGACGTCGGGGAACCGCTCGGTGGAGAACTCCAGGTCGCACTCCCACTCGACCGGGAACCAGTTGGTGTCGACGTGGATCACGTCGCTGGGGATGCGGTGCTCGCGCAGCTCACGCGCGACGGTCTCGACCTGCTCCTGGGTGTCGTAGGAGATGCGGCTCATCCACAACCCCAGCGTCCACCGAGGCGGGACCC
>SKJO01000185.1 GCA_007121975.1 Nitriliruptoraceae bacterium
CTCTTCGCCGTCTGGTGGTTCGACACCCGCCATCCGCTGGTCGTCAAGCTCCTCACCCCGCTCACGGCGACAGGCGTGGTCGCCTCCGCGTACTTCGTGTGGCTGCAGCTGGTCCCGATCGGCGCGATCTGCCCGTTCTGCATGGTCTCGGCCGTCGCCACCACCCTGCTGTTCACCATCGAGGTCATCGTGCGCCGTCGGGGCGGCGCGGCTGCCGCTCCCGTGGTCCCCGCCGTGCGCGTCTGGCCGGCGGCGTTCGTGGCCACGATGGGCATGACGATGCTGGTGCTGTGGTCGATCCCGCAGCTGCCCCTGCCCGGCAACTGACCCCAGCTTGCCTCGCGCACCCCGTTTCCCGGCGGCGGCCGTCTCCAGCGACGGCCGCCGCTCTAACGTGAGCAGCCAGGGCCACAGGGAGCCGTGACGCATGAACGTCGAGCAACTCGGGGAAGACCCGCTGCGCCGGGCACGCAGCCGGCTGCGTCGGGTCGAGGGGCAGGTGCGGGCGGTCGAGCGCATGCTCGAGGAGAACGCTGACTGCCAGCAGGTCCTGCGCCAGATCGCCGCCGCGAGCACGGCGCTTCGCCGGGTCGGGGTGCAGCTCGCCGTCGACGGCATCGAGCAGTGCGTGCGCACCACCGATGCCGCCGACGATCTCGAGCAGTTCCAGCAGGCGTTCCTCGAGCTGTCCTGACCGGGGGCCCGCAGCGATCACCCGGGCGGCGACTGGACCGGTCAGCCGGCGGCGAGCAGCGCGCCCACCTCCGAACTGGCGGCGAGCTCACGCGCGAGCGAGGCGAACCCCTCGGCGGTGGCCGGCGGATCGGCCAGCCGGGCGGCCGGCGCGGCCGGGTCGATCACGACCGGCGTCCCGATGCGGTGGGAGGTCAGGTCGTAGACCGCGTAGACGGGCTGCACCACCTCGACGTCGTAGCTGGCGAGCTCGCTGCGCAGCGAGGCGGCCTGGATCGCGGCGTTGAGCACCGCGGAGGTCTCGACCAGCGCGCCGGCGAAGCCGGGCTGCGTGGCGGCGTCCGCCCCGGCGACCTCCAGCAGTGCGGCGTGGCCCAGGCGCACGGCCGGGAACAGGTGGTCCACGATCGAGCGCAGCTGGTGCTCGGCGGACAGTCCCAGGTACTGGGCGGGGTCGAGGTAGGCCTGCACGGCGGCGGTGACCGCCCCGCACTTGGTGTGGCCGAGCACGACCGCCAGCCGCATGCTGGGCAGGTTGCCGATCGCGTAGTCGATGCTGCCGATGATCTCCTGGGCGAGCACGTTGCCCGCGACCCGCAGCACGAACAGGTCGTTGAACGCGCGGCCGAGGATCAGCTCGATCGGGACCCGGGCGTCCGCGCAGCCGAGCACCGCGGCGAACGGCGCGTGGCGCAGCACCCCCTCGGCAGGGCTGCTCAACCCGAACCCACCCGCTCCGACCTCGATGACCCGCCGGGCCGGCCCCTCGGCGCCGGGCTCGGAACCCGCGGCGGAACGCGGTTCTGCCAGCAGGGCGACCAGCGCGTCGTTGCCCTGCTCGAGCAGCGCGCGGGCCTGTTCGGCGGTTTCTGGCCGCCCGTCGGCGTCCTGTGGACCTTCACCGATACGGTAGACGACCTCGATCATGTCAGCTGCGACCTCCTGGGGACGATCGCCGCCGTGCACGGCCGGTCCGTGGACGGTCGGCGACGCGGATCATCGCACGGCCGACGCCCCGGACCGAATCACGACGCGGCCATATGGCCAGGTCAGGCGGCCATCGATCCGCCGGAGCGGCGGGCGGCGCGGAACGAGCGCACGCCGGCGCCGAGGTAGAGCAGGCAGGCCAGCGCCGTGATCGCCGAGGTCACGGTGGCCACCGGACGCTCGACCTCACCGCCGGTGAGCAGCGCCGGCAGGTCGACCAGCGGCATCGCCGAGCCGACGACCCCGAACAGCGCGAGCACGAGCGCACCGTGGATGGCGTGCTGCCGGGCCGACTCGCGGCCGGCGATGAGCCCCAGCACCAGCAGGGGCAGCCCGAGGAAGGCCGGGAACAGTGCGGTGATGCTCTCCGAGCCGGTGGCGACGTAGGCGACGACACCGACCAGGAGCAGCGCGGCGCCGAGGCCGCGGGTGAACAAGACCACGAAGGTTCCTCCGACGGGGGACGGGACCACTTGGCCGGCGACACCGCCGGCTTCCGGAACCGACGAGGATACGGTGGCTGCGAACCCCTCAACGCACCGCACCCAGCAGCACACCGAGCCGTGAGGAGCCATGTCCGCCTCGACCGTCCCCGACCGTGACGCCCGCTACGCCCGGCTGCGCCGCTTCAACCTCGTCATCGGGCTGGTGCACCTGGCCCAGGCGGTGGTGATCCTGGCGCTGAGCAACGACTTCGCGCTGCCGGTGTTCGCCAGCTTCCTCAGCGACGACCCGGTGCCCGCGGCGATCCGGGGTGAGCCCAACCCCGCGGAGTTGGTCGCCACCGTCGGGGTGGGCGTGTGGGTGGCGGTGTTCGTGCTGTTCGCCGCCGCCGACCACCTGCTGACCGCCGGGCCACTGCGCGGCTGGTACGAGCGCAAACTCGACGAACGCGCCGGCTACGCCCGCTGGATCGAGTACTCGATCAGCTCGTCGGTGATGGTCGTGCTCATCGCGATGCTGGTCGGCATCTGGGACGCGGGTGCGCTGGTGGGCATCTTCGCGGTCAACTCGTCGATGATCGTCTTCGGGCTGCTGATGGAGCGGCGCGAGAGCCCCGACGATCCCGACATGAGTGCCTTCTGGTTCGGCACGCTGTTCGGGCTGGTGCCCTGGGCGCTGATCGCCTACTACACCGCGGCGGGCGGCGGGCAGGTCCCCGGCTTCGTGTACGTCATTCTCGTGGTGCAGTTCGTCCTGTTCTGGACATTCGGCCTCAACATGTGGCTGCAGTACCGCCAGAAGGGACGCTGGACCGACTACGTCTATGGCGAGTACGTCTACGTCATCCTCAGCCTGGCCGCCAAGAGCCTGCTGGCCTGGCTGGTGTTCGCCAACGTGCTGCGCGCGTAGGGCTGCGCACCGGGCCTCAGCTCCCGCGCAGGTAGGCGACGACATCCGCGGCCCCGTAGGACCGCTCGCCGTTGCTGTGGCGCTCGAGCAGCTCGACCACCGGGCCGAGGTCCGAGCCGGCCGTGATCAGTGCCGGCTCGACCCGACCGTCGCGGCGGGTCTGGGCGTAGCCGGCGGTGGCCAGCAGGGCGTTGCACAGGCAGGTGCGGCCCACCGTGTTGGCTTCCCGGGCGTGCTTGGCGCCGGTGTAGGAGGCCAGCGGTTCGGCGGGGCAGCGGTAGCCCAGCGCCCCGTTCTCCCGCTCGTAGGGCACCCGCAGGGCGCCGAGGTCGCAGACCCGCTCGCGGGCCTCGACCACGTCCGGATCCGACAGCGTGCCATCCACCTCGACGATCTTGAACGGGAAGCCGGTCGGTGAGGCCCGCCAGTCGGTACGCACCTCGACCTCACCGCGGGCGACCTGCTCGAGCACCGTGGCGCGCAGGGTCGGGCTCATGCCCGACTCGCGGCACAGTGCGAAGGCGGTGCCGACCTGCACCCCGACCGCACCCGCGGCACGCGCCGCGGCGAAGCTGGCGGGGGTGCCGGTGCGACCGGCCACCCAGAACGGCAGCCCGACGGCGGCCAGGGCGGCGAGGTCGACCTCGTCCTGCGCGTCGTAGACCGGTTGCTGGCGCTCGTCGACCCGGCGCGGACCGCGCGGCGGCGCATTGTGCCCTCCGGCGGTGGGCGCCTCGACCACCAGCCCGTCGGGGCGGGAGGCCGGGGAGCCGGCCAGGCCCTCGGCGAGGTCGTTGGATGCCACGATCGCCAGGAAGTGCGGCCGGGCGGTCCGCGGCGGTGTCCCGTCGAACAGCTCGGACGGCGAGCAGCGGATGCGGGCATCCTGCGCCGAGCTCGCGCCCTGCACCCGCAGGCCGAGCTCCACGTCCTGGCCTCCGGCCAGCGCGTCGAGCATGCCGGGCAGCTCGTGGGGGTTGCCGGCACCCACCAGCACGGCGTCCACCCCGGCGAGCATGGCGCCGTACAGCACGAAGGGGATCGGGGCCTCGATCTTGCGCAGCAGGTTGATGCCGACCGCGCCGTCGTGACCTTCCTTGGCCAGTGTCACCTCGACGAACCCGGCCGCCACCGTCAGCTCCTGCAGCCGGCGTGCCGGACGCGCCGAGAACATCGGCACCGCACGGTAGGGCTGGCCCTCGGCCCGGCCTGCTTCGAGGTAGTAGGCATCGATGATCTGCTCGGCGACGCGGGGCAGCGGGAAACGCGCCAGCGCCCGGCGCACGTGGCCGCCGGGGTCACCGTCCTGCAGCCGGCGGACACACACCACCTCGATGGCCGTGCCCGACACCACGCCGAGCTCCCCGGTCATCGCGACCGCGCGGGCCAGCCGCCAGTCGGAGATCGCGACCCCCATGCCCCCCTGGATGATGGCGGGCAGCGCGGCGCGGGCGGGAGGCGGGCGGGTGGTAGAGGCGTGCTGGTTGCTCATGGTGGGGCTCCTCGCAGCTCCAGGGCTGCGGACATCGGATCGTCAGCGCGTCAGGCGGCGGGTGTGGGGTCGTTGTCGTCGAGGTCGGAGACGTCGAGGTCGGAGGCAGCTTCCGGGTCGGCTTCCGGGTCGGGTTCGGGGTCGGACTCCGGAGCTGGCTCGGACTCGGGCCCGGGGGTCGGTGGCGGAGCGGGAGCGGAGTGCCCCTGCTCCACGGTCTCGCGCAGCGCGCGCTCGATCTCCTGCACGAAGATCAGCTGCACCGCACGGGCCCCGAGCGGGCGCAGCGCCTCGAGTGCCTCGGAGATGTCGGCCGCCGAACCGCGACGGGCGAACCCGGCACCGGCCCGGTCCAGGAAGTGGTCGACGAGGTCGCTCGAGGCGCGACGCAGGTGCTTGCGCATGATGCTGGCCGCACCGGCGGCGGTCTCGAGGTCGACCCCGGCCGCCTCGAGCTGCAGCGAGATGTCGAGCAGCCCCGGCGAGAGCACCAGGTAGGAGGGCGACAACCCGCGCTGCCGGCGAACGAGCCCGCCTTCGACGAGCAGCGCCACGATGCCGACGCGGTGGCCGACCCGTTCGGCGAGCTCCTCCTCGGTGAGCACGACCGGGCGTTCCTCGGACCAGGGGGCCCGCAGCTGGTCGCCCATGCCCAACCAGTCGTCGAGCCACAGCTCGCCCTTCTCGACCCGCTTGAAGGCATCGCGCATCGCGGAGAGGCGCAGCCCGCGGTCCTGCAGTTGGGCGATCAGCCCGAGCCGCTCGAGGTGGGCGCGGTGGTACACCGCGATCCGACCCTGCCGCTGCGGCGCGGGCAGCAGCTTCTCGGACTGGTAGTGACGCACCGTGCGGACCGGCAGACCAGCGGCGGCGGCGAGCTCGTCGATGGTGAACGTCGCGTCGTCGTCTGACGTCGATCCGTCGTC
Source organism: Nitriliruptoraceae bacterium (assembly GCA_007121975.1). GTDB lineage: Bacteria > Actinomycetota > Nitriliruptoria > Nitriliruptorales > Nitriliruptoraceae > SKJO01. The sequence continues at coordinate 5,452 of SKJO01000185.1, forward strand.
GGAGTTCGGCGCCGCTTCAGGCGTCGGGTCCGGCGTCGAGTCAGGCGTCGAGTCAGGCCGCGTCGGTTCGTGCGATGACATCCCTGCTCCTCCCAAGCAGCCCCAACTGTTTCAGTTCTCACTGGAACAGTCAAGGACGAAAGGGTGATGTGGTGCTGAGCGCACGCGCCGGGCGCACCCCGAGGCTGCACCCGGCGCACCTCGACCGCCACCACCAACGACTCGCCCTGTGCCGCCTTTCCGCCGGCCACCGCGTCCACCAGCCCGGCGTCTAGCCTGTCCGCCACCCACCGGAGCAGGGTCCAGCCATGCCCGCCAAGCGGATGAACCGCGACGAGTTCCACGCCAAGCTCGCGGGACTCGGCGAGGACGACGTCAAGAAGATCCTGTGGACCCTGTACTGGCGCGGAACGGCGGCGATGCGCGAGCGCATCGAGGACCAGATCGACCCACCACCGCCCCCGCCACCCGACGCCGAGCCCGACCTCGACACCGGCTGGATGCTCGACGAGGTCACCGAGTTCGCCGAGCTCGCGCGCAGCGGCTCGTACCTCGGTGGTGACCGCCGGGTGTCACCCAAGGAACGCAGCCGCTGGCGGTTCACGTTCCGGCGCCTGGCCGGCGAGGTGCACGAGGCCCTGGTGGCACTGCCACGGCTCGACGACGAGCAGGCCGACGAGACCGAGCAGGCCCTTGGCGTGCTCCTCACCGTCGTGCTGCGCACGGCCGAGGTCGACATGTTCCGCTCCGAGGATCCGGTGCAGGCCGCCGGGTTCGTGGTGTCCGACCACGTCGAGCAGCTGTGGACCAGTCGGCTCGAGCGCGACGGCTTCGCCGGCTTCGCGGCGGCGGCCGCCCGGCAGCTCGAGCGCTGGGAGGCCACCTACGGCTGGACCCGCATGGGGCACGGCAGCGTGGCCGACAAGGAGCGGTCGCTGGCCGAGGTCGTCGCCGGCCTGCTGCGGGTCGCCGACGACTGGGAGCGCTTCGCCGGGTGCTACCTCGAGGCGCTCGACGCGCTCGTGGCAGCGACCGGCGGGGCAGCGACCGGCGGGGCAGCGACCGGCGGGGCGGCACCCCGGCCGGGTGGTCCGCTGGGCCGACGGCGGGGAACCCGAAGCGACCGGTCCCAGCGGCTGGCGGTGTGGCACCAGATGCTGCTCGAGCAGCTCGCCGGCACCGACGCCGACGGGCTGCTCGACCGGCTCGTCGCCCACCCGGCACTGGGCGGTCCCGAGCACACCCTGCTGCAGGCCCGGCTCGCGGCGCAGCGCGGCGACACCGAGTCGGCACATGCCCTGGCACGGCAGGTGCAGCAGCGCCTGCCTGGGCATCCGGCCCTGGACGACTTCGGGCTGGGGCGCTGACCTCCGGGGACCCTCAGCCGGCGCGCACCCCGCGCACGACCGCGGCGTGCATGCCGGGCGCGACCTCATGGGTCGCCTCCACCTCGACGTCCACGAAGCCGACCTCGGTCAGCGCCGCGCGGTACTCGCCGAAGCTCAGCGCCCCGGCGATGCAGCCGACATACGAGCCGCGCTGCGCGCGCTGCTCGGGGCTGAGCGCGTCGTCGGCGACGACGTCGCTGATCGCGAGCCGCCCGCCGGAGCGCACCACCCGACCGAGCTCGGCGAACACCGCGGGCTTGTCGGTCGACAGGTTGATCACGCAGTTGGAGAGCACCACGTCGACGGTGGCGTCGGGGAGCGGGACCGCCTCGATCTCGCCGTGCAGGAACTCGACGTTGTCGGCGCCGGCCTCGGAGGCGTTCGCGCGCGCGAGCTCGAGCATCTCCTCGGTCATGTCCAGGCCGTAGGCCCGTCCGGTGGGGCCCACGCGCCGGGCGGAGAGCAGCACGTCGATCCCGGCCCCGGAGCCGAGGTCGAGCACCACCTCGCCCGGGTGCAGCTCGGCCACCGCGGTCGGGTTGCCGCAACCGAGCGAGGCCGTGACCGCGCCGATCGGCAGCTCGGCCGCGTCGGTGCCGTACAGCGCGGAGCCGAAACGGTCACGCTCCTCGGGGGGCAGCACCTCAGCCGACGACTCCGGTGATCCTGACAACGCGGACGACGTCGAGGTGGCGCCGGGCGCACAGCAACCGCCCGCGGCGACGGCCGCCTCGACGTAGCGCTGGCGGACCTGCTCACGCAGGTCGGTGGCAGGGTCGGCGGTGGGTTCGAGGGTGGGGTCCTGCATGGGGGTCTCCTCCGGTGGCCGCGCATCACATCGATGCAGATCGATATCTGCGAGCCTGCCCGACCCATCGACGAAGATCAATGCGTGGTACGCTGAGCGCACAGCAGCGCAACCACCCCGACGCAACCACCCCGACCTGGAGCTGCCATGGCCGTGCAGCCGATCGCCCCCTGCTGCGCCCCGGTGGTGGAGACGGCGCTGAGCGAGACCCAGGCACAGCAGCTGGCCGCCGCGTTCAAGGTGCTGGCCGACCCGGTGCGCCTGCGGCTGTTCAGCCTGGTCGCCGCAGCCCCCGACGGCGAGGCCTGCGCCTGTGACCTGGTCGAGCCGCTGGGACGCAGCCAACCGACCGTCAGCCACCACCTGTCGGTGCTGGTCGAGGCCGGACTGCTGATCCGCGAGCAGCGGGGCCGCTGGGCCTGGTTCCGTCCGGTGCCCGAACGCCTCGACGTGCTGCGCGAGGCGCTGGGGGCGGCGACCGCGACCTCGGCGACCTGACGCCGCGTCAGGCCACCTCGCCGTCGAGGATGTGGTAGCGGTAGCCCTGCTCGGTCAGGAAGCGCTGGCGCTTGGCCGCGAAGCCCTGGTCGACGGTGTCGCGCGCGACCACCGTGTAGAAGTGGGCGACGCCGCCATCCGCCTTGGGCCGCAGCAGCCGTCCGAGCCGCTGTGCCTCCTCCTGCCGGCTGCCGAAGGTCCCCGACAGCTGCACCGCGACGTTGGCCTCGGGCAGGTCGATGGCGAAGTTTGCGACCTTGGACACCACCAGCAGGCGCAGATCGCCGTCCCGGAACGCCGCGAAGCGCTCGTCGCGCGTGGCCTGCCCGGTCCGGCCGGTGATCAGCGGGGCCTCGTAGCGCTCGGCGACCTCGCGCAACTGCTCGAGGTACTGCCCGATGATCAGCACCCGGTCGTCGAGGTGGCGATCCACGAGCCGGTCGAGGACATCGAGCTTGCGTGGCGAGGTGGCGGCGACCCGGTAGCGCTGCGGGCCGGGCGCGACCGCGTAGGCCATGCGCTCCTCGTCGCCGAGCGGCACGCGGATCTCGGTGCAGGCGGCCGGGGCGATCCACCCCTGCGACTCGAGCTCGCGCCACGGCGCGTCGAAGCGCTTGGGGCCGATGAGGCTGAACACGTCGCCGGCCTTGCCGTCCTCGCGCACCAACGTGGCGGTCAACCCCAGCCGGCGGGTGGCCTGGATCCGGGCGGTGGCGCGGAACACCGGTGCGGGTAGCAGGTGGACCTCGTCGTAGAGGACCAGGCCCCAGTCGTGCTCATCGAGCAGGGCGAGGTGGGGGTGGCGCGAGACCACATCCCCGGCGCGCTGGGAGCCGGGTCGTGCGTCGAGGCCCGCGTCGGGATCGACCTCGAGGTCGTCGGCGTCGTCGGGTGTCGGCGGCCGCCAGGTCATGACCTGGTAGGTGGCCACGGTCACCGGCCGGATCTGCTTGCGCTCGCCGGAGTACTCGCCGACGTCGCGGGGGTCGAGGTCGGTCTTGTCGAGCAGTTCGCGGATCCACTGCCGGGCGGCGGTGATCGAGGTCGCGAGGATCAGGGTGCGGGTCGCGGTCTGCGCCAGCGCGGCCAGGCCGATCACGGTCTTGCCCGCCCCGCAGGGCAGGACCAGCACCCCGTTGCCGCCGGCGGGCGAGCCGTCGGCCCACCAGCTGGCGAGCGCGTCCGCCTGGTAGCTGCGCAGCTGGCAGGTCAGCTGCAGGTCGAGGGCGGCACCGTCGACGTAGCCGGCCTCGTCCAGCGGCGGCCAGCCCAGCCGCAGCAGTGCCTGCTTGAGCACACCGCGGTCGGCCAGGCGCACCGCGAAACGGTTGCCGTCCAGCCGGTCGCCGAGCAGGCCGGCGACCTCCTCGTCGCGGCGCACCTCCTCGAGCAGCGCCACCTCGGCGCTGGTCAGGGCGAGCCCGCCCGAGTCGAAGTC
>SKJO01000336.1 GCA_007121975.1 Nitriliruptoraceae bacterium
AGGGGCCGACGCAGGACTTCGGCGAGATCGTGCGCGCGGCGCTCGGCAAGGTGGCCCCGGAGGTGGACGCGACGGCCCTCGACCCGGACCGCGACCTGCAGGACGAGGCGGGGCTCGACTCCATGGACGTGCTCAACCTCGTCGTCGAGGTGTACGACGCGACGGGCATCGAGATCCCGGAGCGCGACTACCCCTACCTGAGCACGCTCGGCGGCTTCGCGGACTACCTCGCGGCCCGTGCCGGTACCGCCGAGGGTCCGCCCGAGACCCCGGCGTGATCGCGGCGTCCTGCGTCTGACGCGGGTGGTGCGATCTCGTCGATCGCGGCCCGCAGTTGGCGCAGCGACTCGCTGACCGAAGCCAGCGGATCCAGCGGCGTCCAGCGCACGTATCGGTCGGGATCGGGCCCCCGCCCACCGTTGCTGCTGACCAGCAGCGGCTGGTCGCCGTCGCGCTCGGTGTGCGCCGCCAGCAGCTGCTCGGCGCAGGGTGAGCCGGCCGGCATGGTCAGGACCACGACGTCGGCCTCCTCGACCAGCGGGCAGCTGCGGCCGGTGAGCATCGGGCAGGGGTGGGAGCGTCCGTGACCGGGCCCGGCACAGGCCAGCACCGACAGGCCGGTCCGCGCGGCCATCCGGCTTCCCGGCCAGGCAGCGGCCGAGCCCTCCACCAGCACCCGTGGCCGCGGACTGTCGGCCGGCCAGCTCGGGGTGGTCCCCGAGGTTCCGATCAGGAACTCGAGCACGCTGGGATCCTCACCGGGGCGCTGCGCGCAACCGCGGGATCGCAGCAGCGCGAGCATGCCGGCGTTGTTGGGCAGGATCTCCGCCGTCAGGTCGGCGATCCCCGCGTCGCGGGCGTGTTCGACCAGGACGTCGAGGAGGAAGGGTCCGAGCCAGCCGCGCCGGTCGGCCGCCACCGTCATCGCCAGCTCGGCGGTGTCCTTGCCGCTGGGTACGTAGCCGGCGTCAGCGACGATGCGCTCGCCGTCGTCGGTCTGCTCCACGGCGACGAGCACCGCACCGCCTTGCTCGCTGCGGTCGATCCAGGCCGACACGAAGCGCTCGTCGGGCCGGAAGGTGGACAGGAAGCGGCGCCTGAGGTCCTCGCCCGGCAGGCTGCGGTAGTGCTCCACGAGCAGGGGGACGTCCTCGCGCGCGGCCTCGCGAATCGTCGTCGCACGACCGGCGACCATGATCCTGTGTGGCAGCGACATCTCAGTTCCGCGTCGTGGGCCCCCCGGGGGCAGCGAGTCGAACCGCTGGTGCGGTTGCGACCCAGCATGACACGGATGGCGTGTCCGCGGAACCGCCGGATGCGCCCACGTCCAGGGTCGAAGGTCCCTAGGTTGGCCGATTCGCACGGACTTCGGCGTGGTCAGGACCGGTCAGGACCGTTCAGGCACCGGCGGCTCACCGATGATCCGCTGTCCGGTGACCACGAAGGCGGTGTCCCGGGCCAGCGCCATCCCGTAGTCCGCGATCCGCTCGTAGTGACGGGCGGTCAGGCCCAGTGCCAGGCGGGTCTCGCCGTGGACCTCGTGGCTGTGGCTGGCCGCCTCCAGCAACCGGAGCTGCAGGTCGTCGACGTCGGTCTCGGGCTCCTCGAGTTCGAGCATCGCGAGCGCGTCCCCTCGGACCCAGGCGTCGAGGCCTCCCTGCAGCACCACGGCGGCCCGGCGACCGAGTGACGCCAGCAGCTCGCGGATCTCGGCTGGCAGCGACGCCACCTCGATGCTCTGGCAGCTGTCCATCACGTGGCGGGCGTGCCGCGAGGTGCGTTCGACGTTGGTGATCAGCCGCAGGATCGCGACCAGCCGGCGCAGGTCACCGCCGACCGGTGCCTGCCGGGCCAGGAGCACGTGTCCGCGTTCCTCGAGCACCCGCAGTCGCTCCCGGACCTCGGTGACCATCGCGGTGACCTCGCTCGCGAGTGCCGGCGTTGCGGTCCCGGGCTCCTCGGCCAGGCGAAGGACGGTGTCGGTGACCAGTCCGGCGACCTCGTTGAACTCCTGCTCGACGAGCTGCAGCTCGGTGTGGAACTCCCGGGACATGGTTGCTCCGCTGGGGGATCGGCCACCGCGGAGCCGCGGCGGCGGGGGTGGCTGGCCGGACCTCGCAGGCTTCAGCCGAACCGGCCGGTGATGTAGGCCTCGGTCCGTGGGTCGCTGGCGTTGGTGAAGATCGTGTCGGTGTCATCGATCTCGACGAGCACCCCCGTTCGTTCCTGACGCTCGTTGTCCATGTCGACGGTGAAGAACGCGGTCAGGTCCGAGACCCGCGCGGCCTGCTGCATGTTGTGGGTCACGATCACGATCGTGTACTCCGAGGCCATGTCCTTCATGAGTTCCTCGATGCGCAGGGTGGCGATCGGGTCCAGCGCCGAGCAGGGCTCGTCCATCAGGATCACGTCGGGATCGACCGCGATCGCCCGGGCGATGCACAGCCGCTGCTGCTGCCCGCCGGAGAGCGACAGTCCGCTCTGGGCGAGCTTGTCCTTGACCTCGTCCCACAGCGCTGCGCGCCGCAGGCTGTGCTCCACCAGGTCGTCGAGGTCGCGCTTGCGTCCGTTGAGCCGGGGTCCGAAGGCGACGTTGTCGTAGATCGACTTGGGGAACGGGTTGGGCTTCTGGAACACCATGCCGATACGTCGTCGCACCTCGACCGGGTCGACCCCCTCGGCGTAGATGTCCTCGCCGTTGTAGGTGACCGCTCCGGTGGTGGTGGCGCCGGGCACCAGGTCGTTCATGCGGTTGATCGTGCGCAGCAGGGTCGACTTGCCACAGCCGCTCGGGCCGATCAGCGCGGTGATCGCGTTGCGCGGCACGTCGAAGCAGACGTCGCGTACCGCGGTGAAGGCGCCGTAGCGCACCGAGACCTGATCGATGCTGATGTGGACCGCGTGGTGGGCGGGTTCAGTGCCCGGGGCATGCTGCTGCGCTGCCTGCTCGTCGGGGGCGCCGTCAGGGGGTTGGCCGTGGTCGAGGTCGCGGGCCATGGCGGTTCGGTGGTCCATGGGAGCTCCAACGGGGTGCTGGCACCTCGGGTGGTGCCGGGTCGTCGCCGGCCGGATGACAGGCTGCCGTGCTCGGGTAGCGGGAAGGTGACGTTCCGGCGTCCGTGGCTGGTCGGCTCGGCGTCGGACGCGGACAGAGCGGGTCAGATCTGGCTGCGTCGGGCGAGTGCCCGGGCGATGATCGACAGGCCGAGCGTGATGAGGATCAGGGTGAACCCCCCGGCCCAGGCGCGCTGGATGCCGCCCTCGAACGGCTGGCGGAAGCCATCGAGCATGAGCAGACCGATGTCGGCCTGGGGGGCGCCGGTCAGCCGCAGGACCACCTCGCGGGCCCCGAGGGCGGTGAGGATCAGCGGGGCGGTCTCCCCCGCACCGCGGGCCACCGCGAGGATGACCCCGGTGGTCAACCCCGGGGCTGCCGCGGGCAGGGTGACCTTGAGCGTGGTCTGCCACTGGCGGGCGCCGAGACCGAAGGCGGCCTGCTTGAGGTCGGCGGGCACCAGGCGCAGCATCTCCTCCGAGCTGCGTACCACGATCGGCAGCATGATGATGGCCAGGGAGGCGGCCCCCGCCAGCGTTCCGAAGCCGAGGCCGAGCCCGCCGCTGCCACTGACCAGCAGCGCGTAGACCGCGAGGCCGACGAACACCGAGGGCACGCCGGTCATGACGTCGGTGAAGAAGCGCACGACGCTGGCGTAGCGGCCCTTGGGGCGCTCGTTGAGGTAGACGGCAGCCGCCAGGCCCAGGGGCACGCTGATCAGTGCGGCCACGCCGGTCATGTACAGCGTGCCGACGATCCCCGCGAGGTAGCCGCCGCCGGTGTCGCGGTAGGACAGCGGCTCCACCGTGGTCAGGAACTCCCAACTGAACGGTCCCCACCCGTTGCTGATGACCTGCCACAGCAGGATCGCGAGCGGCACGAGGGCCGCCAGGACCGTGAGCAGCAGCACGCCGGTCATCAGCTGCGAGATCCGGGCGCGGCGACGGCCGTTGGGGCTGGTGACCAGCAGGCTCGGCCGGTTCTCGTGGGTCGCCGCGGTCGGGGTCGAGGTGGGGGTGCTCATACGGTGGCGCCTCCTCCCACGCGCAGATTGACGCGGGCGACGATGAGTCGGGCAACGATGTTGACGGCCATGGTGATGAAGAACAGCGTGACCCCGATGGCCAGCAGCGCCCAGATCGCCTCGGGATGGGCGTCCTGGAAGGTGTTGGCGATCAGTGCGGTCATCGCGTCACCCGGCTGGAACACGCTGGAGGTCATGTCACGGGTCGAGCCGATCAGCACGGCCACCGCCAGCGTCTCGCCCAGCGCCCGCCCCAGCCCGAGCATGGTGCCCCCGACGATGCCCGAGAAGCTGTGGGGCACGATGATCTTGCTCATCACCTCCCAGCGGGTCGCGCCCATGGCGTAGGCCGCGTTCTTCTCGTCGGCGGGCACCTGCGCGAACACGTCCCGGCAGATCGCGGTGATGATCGGAAGGATCATGATCGCGAGGATGTTGGCCGCGGACCAGTAGCTCGACAGCAGCACCGGACCGGAGAAGAACGGCACCTCGCCGAGCGGGGTGTCGGCGATGCGCTGACCGACGGGTGCCCAGACCTCGATGCGGAAGAAGTACATGCCGACGAAGGCGTAGACGATGCTGGGCACCATCGCCAGGGTGTCGACCGCCGAGGTCAGCGGACGTCTGATCCAGTTCGGTGCGAGCTCGTTGGTGAACAGCGCGATGCCGATCGACAGGGGCACCGCGAAGACGATCGCGATCAGCGAGATCAGCAGGGTGCCGTAGATGAACGGCCAGGCGCCGTACGAGCCGGTGACCTCGCTGCGCGAGGTGCCCACGCTCCACTCGGTGCCGGTCAGAAAGCCCCAGATGCCCTCCTTGGCGAACACCGGCCAGGCCTCGATGGAGGTCCGGATGATCATCGCCGCGAGGAGTAGGAGCACGCTCGAGGCGGCAACCGCGAGCACGACACGGAACAGCGGGTCGGCACGTCGCTGCCGAACGCTGCCCTGCAGGCCGCGACCGCCGGGGGCTTGGGTGGTGGGAGTGGACACGCTCGACGCTCCTCGTCAGACGGCCGGTGGCCGGGACGCGCATCGTGCGCCCCGGCCACCGGCGAGCGGCGCTAGTTCGCGGATTCGACGGAGTTGATCCGGGCGATCTGGTCGAGCACCCGGTCCTTGAAGTCGCCGACCGTGGGCGAGTACAGCAGGTCGATGGCCAGCTCGTCGCCGCCCTCGATGACCCAGGTCAGGAAGTCGATCAGCGAGGACGCGGTCTCGTCGTCGTAGCCGCACTCCCAGGCCAGGATCCAGTGGGTGCCGACGATCGGGAAGCCCTCCCCGCCGACCCCGAGGATGTCGTAGCGGAAGTCGTCGGGGATGGTGTCGACGATCGAGGCGGGCCCTTCGGACACCGACTGCACCGTGGGCTGGATCGCGTTGCCGTCGGCGTTGATCACCGAGGCCATGGGGATGTCGTTCTCGATGGCGTAGGCGATCGACAGGTAGCCCATCGCGCCCGGCTGCTGCTGAGTCTCGGCGGCGACACCCTCGTTGCCGTTGCCGCCGATGCCGGTCGGCCAGTCGACCTCGGAGCCGGCGCCGACCTCGTCGGCCCACTGCTGGCTCACGTCCGAGAGGTAGGTGACGAAGATGTAGGTCGTGCCCGAACCGTCCGAGCGGTGCACCGGGATGATCGGTCCGGAAGGCAGCTCGACCCCGGGGTTGAGCTCCTGCAGCGCGGGGTCGTCCCACTGGTCGATGTTGCCGAGGAAGATGTCGGCGATGGCCTCGCCCGACAGGATCAGGTAGGGCTCGCCGGCGGCCTCGAGTGCGGCGTCGACGTCCGGGTTGTTGTAGGCCGGGACGACCCCGCCGAAGGCGTCGGGGATGTGCAGCGCTTCACAACCGCGGATGTCGAAGGCGTCGGAGACCTCCTCGTCGGTGAGGTAGCGCTCGGTGGACCCGAAGTCGACGGTCTCCTCGAGGAACTGGGCGATGCCGCCTCCCGAGCCGATCGACTGGTAGTTGACCGAGATGCCCGGCTCGTTGTCCCGGATCCACTCCAGCATGACGGGGGTGATGAAGGTCGCGCCGGCGCCGAGCAGGTCGGCCCGGTCGGCGGCGACGCCCACGCTGTCGTCATCGGGGGCGTCGTCTGCTTCGTCGTCGCCTGCCTCCGCGGCGTCGTCGCCGGCATCGTTCTGGGCCAGCGGGTCGCCGGCGGTGTCGTCACCGCCGCAGGCGACAGCGACGAGGGCGAGGGCGGCGATGGCCGCGGTCGCCCGTCGGGTGATCAATCGCATGATGGTGTTCGTCTCCTGGGGACGGCTACGGGTCTCCGTGCGGGAGCAGGGAGTCCTACGACTGCGGTCGGAACGCTACGAGCGGCGGGTAGCCGTTCGACCGAGGATCCGTGACCGCGCGATGAACGCTGGACGGCGGTTGGGCGCACGGGAGGACCACCGATGGATCCTCCTCGCGCTCCGGATCGTCACCTGACGTTCATGTTCGGTTGACCGGACTGCCAGGGTGCTGTTGCACGTCGGTCGTAGCGTTCGGCTGCCCGGTGGGACCGGCGCGGTCGGTCCCCCGCGCGGTCCGGTCCCCCGACGACGACGAGGTGGAGGCGTGCGCAACAAGCTGCTGCTCGTCGAGGACGAGCGTGCCATCGCCGAAGGGCTCGCGATCACGCTCGAGGCCGAAGGCTTCGAGGTCGCGTGGGTGGCGGACGGGCGCGAGGTCATCCCGACCTACCAGCGCATCCGCCCGGATCTCATCGTGCTGGATCTGATGCTCCCGGGCATGTCGGGCACCGACATCTGCCGGGCGATCCGGGCCTCGTCGGACATCCCCATCATCATGGTCACGGCGCGCAGCTCGGAGGTCGACCGGGTCGTCGGGCTCGAGCTCGGCGCCGACGACTACGTCACCAAGCCCTTCTCGACCCGTGAGCTGGTCGCGCGCATCCGGGCGGTGCTGCGCCGTGCGCCGAGCACCACGATCCTGGGGGGTGGGGCACCCGCCGAGGCGTCGGGGGTGCGGGTCGACCGGCTGCGCCACGAGGTCAGCGTCGACGGCGAGGAGGTCGCTTTCCCGCCCAAGGAGTTCGAGCTGCTGGCGCTGCTGGTCGAGAACGCCGGTCGGGTGCTCACCCGCGGTCAGCTCATCGACGAGGTGTGGGGGCACGGCTACGTCGGCGACACCAAGACCCTGGATGTGCACGTGCGCCGGATTCGTTCCCGGCTGGAGCCCGATCCCCAGCACCCGACGCGGCTGCAGACCGTGCGCGGCGTCGGTTACCGCTTCGCCGACCGGTGAGCACCCGGCGACGCTCGCGCCGCCACGAGCTGGTCGAATCCATCGCGCAGGGCGCGGCGCTGCTGACCGCGGACGGCGAGGTGGTGGCCGTCAACGCCACCGCCCGACGGCTGCTCGGGATGTCCGAGGATGCGCGTGCCTGGTTGGCGGCGGACGCGCTCATCGACCCGGAGCTCGCTCATGCGGTCGCCGAGGTGTGGCGCACCGAGCGGCCGGCCACCGTCGAGGTCCTGCTCGGTGAGCGCCACCTTCGGGCCAGCCTGTCGCTGGTCCGTGACGAGCTGCTGCTGCTCCTCTCGGACCGCACCGAGGAGCGTCGTATCGAGGAGCTGCGCCGCGACTTCGTGGCCAACGCCTCCCATGAGCTCAAGACCCCGGTGACCGGGATCCAGAGCCTGGCGGACGCGCTCGGGGTGGTGGTGCACGACCAGCCCGAACGCATCCCCGCCCTGGTGGCGCGGCTCAGCAACGAGGCCGAGCGGCTGGTCGCGCTCGTCCATGACCTGCTCGACCTGCGCCGTCTCGAGGAAGGCGGACCCCCCGTCGGGGCCGAGGTCGACCTCGCCGAGCTCGTCCGACAGGTCGCCGCCTCGTTGTACGGGCGGGCCGAGGCCGTCCGGGTCCAACTGTCGGTTGAGGCCCCCGACCGGCTGCCCGTCCCCGGGATCGCCAGCGATCTGCGGCTGCTGGTGCAGAACCTGGTGGTGAACGCGATCCGCTACAACCTGCCGGGCGGCAGCGTGTACCTCACGCTACGGACGCTCGAACCGCCGGTGTGCACGCAGCCGGGCGCAGGAGTGGTCGAGTTGGCGGTGAAGGACACCGGCATCGGGATCTCGCCGGCGGACCTGCCGCGCGTGTTCGAGCGCTTCTACCGGGTGGACAACGCCCGATCCCGGCAGACCGGCGGCACCGGACTCGGGCTGTCGATCGTGCGGCATGTCGCCGAGCAGCACGGCGGCTCGATCGACGTCGCAAGCGAACTCGGAGGGGGCACCACCTTCACCGTCCGGTTGCCGACCGGTCACCGCTAGGCCGCGGCCCGCTCCCGGGTACGCACCTGGACCGGTGCAAGGCAGCGCCCCCGCCAGTTCCCGGCGGGGGCGCAGCCTGCGAACGTGGCCGTCAGGACCGAGATGCCGGCACCGGGTCGGCAGCGTCGTCCTCCGCGAGGTACTCGTAGCCGTCGACCTCGAAGCCCTCGGCGACCGAGCGCGCGGTGGCGACCTTGCCCAGCAGCACACCGTAGATGATCTTGGACAGCACGTCGGCGATCGTGAACAGGTAGGTGCGGGTGACCGCCGCGTTGGCGCTGATGGAGAACATCGGCACGACGTAGGCCACGATGTACAGGTTCCACGAGAACATGAACAGCACGCGGATGTGCTTCATCGTCTTGGCCGCCTGGCCGGGCAGATAGTCCACGGCCTCGCCGGTCAGCCGCCAGAAGATGCTGGTGAAGTAGATGAACGGCACCGTGGCGGCGATACCCCACCACAGCAGCGCGCCGAGGGGGTCGACGACCTCGAAGAACTGACCGACATACCCGAGCACGACCATCAGCGCTCCGGCGCCGCCGAGCTTGAAGCGGTAGCCCCAGAGGTCACGCTTGGCGATGTTGAGCACGAAGAACGACTGCGTGAGCAGCAGTGGCACGTCGATCAACCAGTTGAGGTAGCGGTAGCCGTGCGAGTAGGTGGCCTCACCGAGCACGTACTGGCCGGAGGCCGCATCGAACACGAACGCGTTGCCGAAGCTGAGGTCGAGCCGCAGCAGCAGCAGCGCCGCCGACAGCATCACGACCACCGACATCGTCGTCATCGCCCTGTAGCGCGGCGCGACGTTCTTGCGGGAGAGGATGAAGTAGGCGAGGCCGGCGAAGTGCGCGGCGTAGCCGATCGTGAGGATGTTGGAGATCAGGTCGAACTGCACGGGTGAGAACGTCACGGCGTTCTCGAGGTTCCACATCACGGACAGGGCCTTTCCGCTCGGATGGGCAGGGGCAGCCGCAGGCTCCGCTCGCTGCGTACTCCGTCCCGCAGGCCTCACGTGGGCCGCGAGCCGGGACAGTCGGCGTTCGACCGTGTCCGTCGCGCAGGATGTCTGGATCGAG
>SKJO01000223.1 GCA_007121975.1 Nitriliruptoraceae bacterium
CGCCGTCGTGCATCCGACGGGCGACCACCGCGGTCTCGACCAGGTCGCCGCGGTACTTGGGGAACAGCACGCCGCGGGAGGGCTGGCCGACCTGGTGCCCGGCCCGGCCGATGCGCTGCAGTCCGCGGCTGACCGCGCCGGGCGAGGCGACCTGCACCACCAGGTCGACCGTGCCCATGTCGATGCCGAGCTCCAGTGACGAGGTCGCGACCAGCCCGCGCAGCCGGCCGGACTTGAGCTCGTCCTCGACGGCCAGGCGGCGCTCGCGCGACAGCGAGCCGTGGTGGGCCTTGACCAGCTCGGGCGCCGGCTGGTCGCGGGCCGCGTCCTCCAGCGCGAGCTCGAGCTCGTCGCCGGTCAGGCCCTCGGCGCGCAGCTGCGCCTCACGCTGCCCGCGCGCGTGCAGCTCGTTCAAGGTGGCGGCCAGCCGCTCGGCCAGCCGCCGGGCGTTGACGAACACCAGCGTCGTGCGGTGCTCGAGGACCAGCTCGAGCAGACGCGGGTGCATCGCCGGCCAGATCGAGCGGCGGGTGGGTCCGGCCGCGGCCGGACCGCTGGCCGCCTCGAGGTCGCGCCCGGTCTCGAGGGGGGTGCCGAGCTCGGACAGGTCGGGTACCGGCACGACCACGGTGAGCTCGAGGGGCTTGGTCGCTCCGGCATCCACGATCGTGACCGGGCGGGGCCGGCCGGGGCCCGGGTCGTGGTCGGGGCCCGGGTCGTGGTCGGGGCCCGGGTCGTGGTCGTCGGCGGGGCCGGGGTCGGCGTCGTAGCCGCCGAGGAAGCGTGCCACCTCCTGAAGCGGCCGCTGGGTGGCGGACAGCGCGATGCGCTGCGGGGCGGGGGCGTGCCCGCCGTGGGTGACCTCGTGCTCGAGCCGCTCGAGGCTGAGTGCCAGGTGGCTGCCACGCTTGGTGGGTGCGAGCGCGTGGATCTCGTCGACGATCACGGTGTCCACGAAGCGCAGGGTCTCGCGCGCCTTGGAGGTCAGCAGCAGATACAGCGATTCGGGCGTGGTGATCAGGATGTCGGGTGGGGTGCGTGCCATCCGGCGGCGCTCGTCGGGCGGGGTGTCGCCGGTGCGCACCCCCACCTCGGGTCGGTGCACCTCGGTGTCCAGCCGCTCGGCGGCGAGCCGGATGCCCTCGAGCGGGGCGCGCAGGTTGCGGTCGACGTCGACCGCCAGGGCACGCAATGGGGAGAGGTAGACCACCCGTAGCCGCTGCTCGCGGGGCGGCACCGCTCGGGTCATGAGCTGATCGATCGCCCACAGGAACGCGGTCAGGGTCTTGCCCGACCCGGTCGGCGCGGTCAGCAGCGTGTGCCGGCGCTCGGCGATCGCCGGCCAGCCCTTGACCTGGGCCGGGGTCGGCTCGGCGAAGGTGGTCGCGAACCACGTGCGCACCGGGGCGCTGAACCGTTCGAGGGGATCGTCGCTCATCGTGGATCGACGGTAGCCCGACCGGACAGGGGACCCGGACCGTCCGAGGTCCGTGTGCGCTCCGTACCGCTCGCAACCGATGAGCGAGGGCCGATGTGACCACCGCCGTGGTGCTGTTCACCCGTGACCTGCGCGTGCACGACCAGCCGGCGCTGGCCGCCGCCTGCCGCCGGGCGCAGCGGGTGGTGCCCCTGTTCGTGTTCGACGAGACGATCCTGTCCTCGCGCTACGCCGCCCCCAACCGGTTGCGTCACCTGCTCGATGCGCTCGCGGACCTGCGGACCAACCTGCGCTCCCGGGGAGGCGAGCTGCTGATCCGCCGCGGCGAGGTCGTGGAGCAGGTGCGCGCGGTCGTGGAGCAGGTCGGGGCGGATGAGCTGCACCTCGCCGCGGATGTCAGCGCCTACGCCCGGGGTCGCGAGCGTCGCCTGCGCGCGCTGGCCGACGAGCACCACCACCTCGACGTCCACGTCCACGAGGGCATCACGCTGGTCCCGGCCGGCGAGATCCGACCCACCGGCGGGACGCACTTCAAGGTCTTCACCCCCTACTGGCGGCGCTGGGTCGAGGAGCCCCGTCGCGAGCCCGAGCCGGCCCCCGCGCGCGTGCCCACCCCCGACGACCTCGCGCCCGGCGACCTGCCGGCGCTGGCCGAGCTGACCGACGGCCGACCCGCACCCGAGCTGCTGCCCGGCGGAGAGACCGCCGCCCGCGCGCGGATGCAGGCGTGGTTCGACGGGCCCATCGAGGAGTACGACGAGACCCGCAACGACCTCGCGGCCGACGCCACCTCGAAGTTCTCGCCGCACCTGCACCTGGGCACGCTGTCGGTCGCCGAGCTCGCCGCCCGCATCGACCGCCGGCGCCGGGGCCACGAGACCTTCCTGCAGGAGCTGTGCTGGCGGGACTTCAACCACCAGCTGCTCGCCGCGCGACCCGATCTGGTCCACACCGACGTGCGCACCCAGCACGACCGCTGGCGTGAGGACGACGAGGCGTTCGTGGCCTGGCAGCAGGGGCGAACCGGCTACCCCGTGGTCGACGCCGGCATGCGCCAGCTCGAGCGCGAGGGTTGGATGCACAACCGGGCGCGGATGCTCGTGGCGTCGTTCCTGACCAAGCACCTGTATGTGGACTGGCGGCTCGGCGCGTGGCACTTCATGGACCACCTGGTCGACGGGGACGTGGCCAACAACTTCGGCCAGTGGCAGTGGACCGCGGGCACCGGCACCGACTCGCGGCCTAACCGGATGTTCAACCCGGTCACCCAGGCCAAGCGCTACGACCCCACCGGGGCCTATGTGCGCCGCTACGTCGAGGAGCTCGCCGAGGTCGAAGACGCCCACCTGCACGCGCCCTGGGAGGCGCGGGGCTCGCTGTTCGCGCCGGGGGAGGACTACCCGCCGCCGATCGTGGACCATGCACAGGCCCGC
Source organism: Nitriliruptoraceae bacterium (assembly GCA_007121975.1). Classification (GTDB taxonomy): domain Bacteria; phylum Actinomycetota; class Nitriliruptoria; order Nitriliruptorales; family Nitriliruptoraceae; genus SKJO01. The sequence goes on from SKJO01000223.1 coordinate 2,872, forward strand.
GACCGCTTCCTCGCCGCCCGCGGACGCTGATCCGCTTCGCCTGCGGGTGCCCTCCGGGCCCGGTAGCGCCTAGCCTTCCGCGCATCCATGCCGGCGAGAGCCGGTGTCGTCGCCGCTGGGAGGACTCCCGTGAAGCTCACCGCCGATGAGGTCGCGCTCGTGACCGGAGGGGCCTCGGGCCTGGGGGCGGCCGCCGCCCGCGCGCTGCACGCCGCGGGCGCCTCGGTGGTCGTGGTCGACCTGCCCTCCGCCGATGGTGACGCGGTCGTTGCCGAGCTCGGGGAGCGGGTCCGCTTCGCGCCGGCCGACGTCACCGACGAGGACGCGGTGGCCGCGGCCGTCGCCACCGCCGGGGAGCTCGGGCAGCTGCGGGTGGCGGTCAACTGCGCGGGGATCGCTCCGGCCGCCCGGGTCGTCGGGCGCACGGGCCCGCACCCGCTGGCGATGTTCGAGCAGACCATCGCGGTCAACCTGGTGGGCACCTTCAACGTGCTGCGCCTGGCGGCCGCCGCCATGGCCGAGCACGAGCCTCTCGACGGCGATCGTGGCGTGATCATCAACACCGCCTCGATCGCCGCCTTCGACGGCCAGGTCGGCCAGATCGCCTACGCCGCGTCCAAGGGCGGGGTGGTCGGGATGACGCTGCCTGCCGCCCGGGACCTGGCCCGCAGCGCGATCCGGGTGCTGGCGATCGCGCCGGGCACCTTCGACACCCCGATGCTCGCCGGGCTGCCCGAGGACGCCCGCGAAGGGCTGGCCAAGGACATCCCCCACCCGCACCGGCTCGGGGATCCGCGCGACTTCGGGCTGCTGGTGACCCAGCTGGTCGCCAACCCCTACCTCAACGGCGAGGTGGTCCGGCTCGACGGGGCGCTGCGCATGCCGCCGCGCTGATCCCGTGGACGACGTGCCCGGACGGTAGGCTCGGACCACCGTCAGGAAGGGTCACGGTGGTCGCGGAGCAGGGTGCACAGCACGCGCAGGGCCACGGGGACCGGCTCAGTGCCCGCGACGTGTCGCTGCTCGAGCTGGAGTCGCCCACTCTGCACCTGCACGTGGGCGGGCTGCTGGTGCTCGACCCGCCACCGCACGGGGAGTTCGACTATGGCCGCTTCCAGGACCTGGTGCGTGCCCGCCTGCACCTGGTGCCCCGCTACCGCCAGAAGCTGATCGACCCGCCAGGACTGCTCGGGGGACCGATCTGGGTCGATGATCCCGAGTTCGATCTCTCCTACCACGTGCGGCACTCCGCCCTGCCTCATCCCGGGTCGATCAAGCAGCTCACCGAGTACGCCGCGCGGATCCTGTCCCGTCAACTGGATCGCAGCCGGCCGCTGTGGGAGCTGTACGTCGTCGAGGGGCTCGATCACGGGCGCGTCGCGCTGCTCAGCAAGAGCCACGAGGCCATGATCGACGGGCTCGATGGCATCGACATCGCCACCGTGCTGCTCGACCACGGCGAGACCGCCGCCGAGGACCTGCCCCACCCCGAACCCTGGACGCCGGGGGCCAGCCCCTCGGCGGCGACGCTTGCCCGGGAGGCATTGCAGGAGCTGCTCTCAGGCGCGGGTGGCGGTGCGGAGCTGGGCAGCCGACTGGCGACCGATGCTTCGCGCCTGGCACGCCGCGCCTTCGACACCGGCCGTGGGGTGGCCTCGATCGCGCGCAACAACGTGCTTCGTCCGGCTCCCCGTTCGCTGCTCAACCAGGCGCCCGGCCAGAACCGCCGGCTGGCTCTGCAGCGCATCCCGCTGGCCGACGCCAAGCGCATCAAGAACGTGTTCGCCACGACCGTCAACGATGTCGTGCTGTCGCTGGTGTCCGACGCCACCGGCCGTTACCTGCGTGAACGCGGCACCCGCACCGACGGCCTGTGGCTGCGGGTGATGGTGCCGGTGAGCACCAGGTCGGGCTCGGATGACCATGCGCTGGGCAACCAGGTCGTGGCCGTGTTCGTCGATCTGCCGGTGGGGGAGATGGATCCCGTCGAGCGTCTGCGCGTGGTCAACGAGGCGATGCGGGAGGTCAAGTCCAGCCACCACGCGGTAGGCGCGGGCTTCCTGGTCGGCCTGTCGGACTTCGCGCCGCCGACCATCCATGCGATGGCCTCGCGCGTGGCGGTGCGCAGTCGGCTGTACAACCTGCTGGTCACCAACGTTCCCGGCCCCCAGGAGCCGGTGTACTGCCTGGGCGCCCGGCTGCTCGGCGACTTCCCGTTCGTGCCGCTGGGCGCCAACCAGGCGCTGACCGTCGGGCTGACCTCGATCGACGGCTGGATGAACTTCGGGTTCACCGCCGACTACGACGCCATCCCCGACGTCGAGCGCATCGCCGGCTACCTGGTGGCCAGCCTCCACGAGCTGCTGGCCTGCGCCGAGGCCGCCGAGCTGCGCGGCGCACGGGTCGCCGAGCTGGCCTCCGGTGGCGCCGGACGCGGCCTGCCGCAGTGAGCGGTGCCGAGCGGCTCGAGCTGCGGGTCACCCGGCTGGATCCCGGGGTGCCCCTGCCCACCTACGCACACCCCGGCGACGCCGGGCTCGACCTGGCCTGCGCCGAGGACGTCGAGGTGGCAGCCGGCGAGCGGGTGGCGGTGTCGACCGGCCTGGCCATCGCGGTGCCCACCGGCTGGGTGGGTCTGGTGCACCCGCGCTCGGGACTTGCCCGGCGCCACGGGCTGACGGTGGCCAACGCGCCCGGCACCATCGACGCCGGCTACCGCGGGGAGCTCAAGGTGCTGCTGGTCAACCTCGGGCGCGAGGCGGTGGTGCTGCGCCGCGGGGACCGCGTCGCCCAGCTGCTGCTGCAGCGGGTCGGGCAGGCCGAGGTGGTCGAGGTGGCGCAGCTCGATGACACCGGCCGCGGGCAGGGCGGCTTCGGGTCCACGGGGCTGGCGTCCGGAGGATCGGCACCGGCGGCACCGGCGGCCCCGTGATGGGGGTGGGGCGGGTCCCGATCGGTTTGCCCTCCCGGCGCCAAGGCGTTACTGTCCCCCGCTGCGCGCGGATGTAGCTCAGTTGGCTAGAGCGCCACCTTGCCAAGGTGGAGGTCGCGGGTTCGAATCCCGTCATCCGCTCTCAGGAGCCCCGCTTTGGCGGGGTTGTCAGGCGCCACGTGAGTTGAAGACGGTTGGGGTGGGCAGCGCCAGCGGGGGTGAGGATGAGCTCGTGCGGGCGGTCGTGCGCGGGCTGGCGGGTGGGCAAGGTCGGTGGCTCCACGACGATGGGAGCCGCCATGCTGATCGTCACCGACGACATCGACCGCACCGAACACCAGCTGACCGCAGGGGAGCTTGCGTGCCCCGAATGCCAAGGCGAGCTACGCCCGTGGGGCCATGCCCGAGCTCGCCGGCTACGCACCCGCCACGGCACCCGCCACATCCGACCTCGACGCGCCTGCTGTCGCGTCTGCGGCCGGACCCATGTGCTGCTGGCCGGTGTCGCGCTGCTGCGCCGTGTGGATGCCGTAGAAGTCATCGGTGAGGCCATCGTGGCCAACGCTGCCGGCCTGGGCCACCGGCCCATCGCCGCTCGCCTGGGCCGCCCTGCCGCGACCGTGCGCGGCTGGCTGCGACGCTTCGCTGCACGTGCCGAGCGGACCGCCAGCCATGCCGTTGCGTGGATCTACCGGCTCGATGTCTCCGCGTTCAGGGTCGATCCTGACCGCGATGGCACCCCGGTGCGCTTCGCGCTGGCTGCACTGGGCCGGGCCGTGGCGGCCGCCGAGCGCTTCATGGGCACGACGGCACACTCGAGGTGGCAGGTGGTGTCCTCGCTGTGCTCGGGACGGCTGCTGGCCAACACCAGCTGTCCCTACCCGCCGGTGAGGTGAGCTGACACGCTCCTGACGGTCCGTTTCGCGATCGTCAGGAGCCCCGTGCCGCGCCAGCCCCCCCGGCACCAAGCCTCCGCGGCCATCCGCTCACGCGTCGGCGCCCACCTCGACTCCGAACGTTCGGGCGCCTGCCGACGCACGCCCACAGCATGACGCCGCGACCGTCAGCTGTGCGTCCTCGGCGTCTTGCTCTGCACGGCGCACACCGCGGCCTCGCTCACATCCTCAATCAGCGTGTCGCGACCATCCTCACCAGACGTGGCGCCCAACAACACGTTGTGAGCGGGCGGGGTGTCTGCGCGAACGTGAGATCCGGGTGGACCTCGAAGCGAATGGTCGTGACAACCGTTCACAACGGTGCTTCGGGCTGCCAAGGTCCGCTCGCTGCGGTCGCCGCCCTCGCGAGACCGCTGGTCTGCTCGGGCGGCTGATGGGCATCCTCACCCCGAAACCGCAGAACAGGCATGCCCTGGTCCGACCGACCACTGACGTGGCATGGGCTACCCTGAGGGCGCCTTGACGAAACAGGGCCCTTATGGACAGCCACGAGTCCTCGTACGACGCGAGCCCCGATCAGGCAGATTTCGCCGCTGCCCCCTCGCTGCTTGAGGATTTCGGTGCGGTCATCGCCCATGAACTGGCGACGCCACTGGCCATCATCGACATGGCCGCTCAGACCGCACTTCGACACGACGGCGCGACCTCGGATGTCGAGCATCGAGAGCTCCTCGAGATGATCGCGCGCAACACCAAGCTGGCTCAGATGCTGGTGCACCGTTTGGCCCTCGCCCGCGATGTCGAGGCGCACACCGTCGAGCTGGACGTCTCATCGGTCGAGTTGGCGCTCCTGGTGCAGGAGTCGATCGGTGATCTGCGACCGGTCATCATGTCCGGCCATCCCGTCACGGTCACGATCGACTCGTCGCCGATCATCATGGCGGACCCGACCGCCGCGCGTGAGATCGTCTTCAACCTGCTCTCCAACGCGTGCAAGTACAGCGACGACGGTGCGGCGATCGACATCATGGTCGGCGTCCGTGGCGACATGGCCGAGGTCGTCGTTCGCAACCATGGCTCCGGGGTGACACCCGGGAACACCGACGCGATCTTCGAGAAGTTCCGACGGGGTGCCACCACTGCTCCCGGTGCCGGACTGGGGTTGTTCATCTCTCGCGGGCTGGCACGCGCCCACGGCGGCGATGTGACGGTCGAGGCAGCTGACCGTGTCGGCAGCGAGTTCCACCTCACGCTCCCGCTCGACGCCTGACGCCGATCAGCTGCTGGCTCGACACAACGTGTGCCAGGAGCGCCCACCGTGTCCGCTCAGCGTGGCCCACCGTCGTGTGGTTGCCGCGACGCGACCCGTCGGCGGGGCCAACGGTCGGTCCGTGCCCCTGGCTTGGCCCCGTAAGGTGGAGGAAGCCCAAGGGAGTGCACATGGCAAGCGACGACGATGGCCTTCACGACGCCGTGCTCGAGCATCTGGCGTCCATAACGCGTCAACTGTCAGACGCTGACACGTTGCAGGAGACGTTGCAGCGGATCGTAGACCTCGGCGAAGCGCTACTCGAACACTGCGACGGGGTCAGCCTGATGCTGATCGGCAAGCGGGGCGAGATCGACACGCCCGCTGCCTCCTCCCAGGTCGCCTATGACAGCGACATGGCCCAGTACGCCACCGGGCAAGGACCATGCCTGGGTGCCATCGCCGACGAACGTACGGTCATCATCGAGGATCTGGAGACCGAGACGCGGTGGCCCGACTACCGGGCCCGGGCACTGGGCCTGGGGGTGCGGTCGATGCTCAGCTACCGGCTCTTCGTCACCAACGACTCGATGGGCGCGCTCGACATGTACTCGCGCCAACCCAACGCGTTCGACCGACGCTCGACGCTGGTCGGACAGGTGTTCGCAGCGCAAGCCTCGGCCGCGATGAAGGCCGCCCTGGTGGAGGCCGGCCACCAGACCACGATCCGCTCGCGCGACGTCATCGGACAGGCGAAGGGGATCGTGATGGTCCACAACCGGGTGACCTCAGACCTGGCCGTCGAGTTCCTCAAACGGCTGTCACAGCACCGGAACCAGAAGCTGGTGGAGCTCGCTGAAGAAATCGTCCGAACCGGTCAGATCCCGAGGTAGCAGCACCGGGAAGCGGCCGGTCGCGGCCCGAGCAGCACGGGCAACGGCCAGTCACCCAGCATCAGGTAGACACGCGGATCGGGCGCAGCGCTGCGGGCCGTTCACGACACACCGCCGAACCGGCGTGGTAGCTCGGGTTCCAGGCCGCTGCCTCGGCAGGCCACGGGCCGCGCGCAAGCCGCGGAGCCTACGGCCATTGCCACCCGTCTTTGCCAAGGGCCGCCATGTCCCCGCCCGCAGTTCCACCTCAACTCGCGTTCGGCGGATCCTTCACCTCGCTGGAGTCAGCGCTCATCCACCCGTGAGCGCGACGATCGAACCCAGAAAGAGGCAGCAGAGGGTGAGCGAACGAGGCTCCTCGGCCGGGCTCGTGCGGCGACCACTCTGCCACCATCTCATCCTCACCGGCCTCACGAAACGTGACGCGAGGATCCTCAATGGGGCTGGCGCCTGACAGGGGTTCTCTCCTTTCTCTGAGTCACCGTTGAGTCACGGACGTTCGCCCTGTCGTTCGTTCGCGTCCGCTCGGTGGTCGAGGATCAGGTCCTCGAAGCGCCGAGCTGCCGCCGCTCCCATGCCGGGTAGCAGGTGCTGGTA